>DATLVW010000391.1:0-4935 GCA_035577085.1 Thermoanaerobaculia bacterium | reverse complement strand
GTCGGCACCTCGGGCGCCACCGTCACCGCGGGCACCTCATCGACGACGAGCGATGGATCGAACAACTACACGATGGCGGGCTTCGTCGCCGGCACCTACACCGTTACGCCGAGCAAGTCGGGCTGCACGTTCTCGCCCGCGTCGAGCTCCGTGACGATCACGTCCTCGAACGCCGTCGCGAACTTCACCGCGACGTGCGGCTCGGGCGACACGCAGCTCACCAGCGGCGTCGCGCTGACGGGCCAGAGTGTGGCTCTGAACGCGTGGAAGTACTACTACATCACCGTCCCGGCCGGCGCCACGAACCTCACGTTCGCAACAACCAGCGCCACCTCGGACGTCGACATCTATACGCAGTTCAACGCCAAGCCGACATTGACCACCTACGTTTGCCGGCCCTACACCTCGTCCGGTAACGAGACCTGCTCGGCGACCAACCCATCTGCCGGCACCTGGTGGGTCGGCGTGAACGGTTACACCGCCGGCAACTTCACCATCACCGGCACCGTGACGACCCCGGTGGCCACCTACTCGATCTCCGGCAGCGCCGGAACGCCGGGCGCCACCGTCACGGCCGGATCGCAGGGCGCGACAAGCGACGCATCGAACAACTACAGCATCGCCAACCTCGCCAACGGTACGTATACCGTCACTCCGAGCAAGAGCGGATGCACCTTCACTCCCACGAGCAGCTCCGTGACCATCGCCGGTGCCAACGTCACCGGTACCAACTTCACCGCAAGCTGCACCGGCCCGACGACGCTCTTCTCCAACGGGTTTGAGAGCGCCGGCACCGGCTGGGCCACCGCGCAGGTCTCCGGCACCGCCGGCGCCTGGACCTTCGTGACAGCGGGAACGCTGCCGACAGCCAGCCCGCATGGCGGCAGCTACCTTGCGCTCTTCAACTCTTACGACTCCGCCAGCGGATCGCAGACGCGCGTCTACCAGACCACCGGCTTCGCGATTCCGAGCAGCGCAACGACAGTCACGCTGAAGTTCTGGATGTACCACGACACCGGCTACTCGACGTCCGCCGACCGCGTGCAGGTCCAGGTCTCGACCGGTACGTGGGCAAGCGTCGGAACCGCCATCAACCGCTACGACGGCTCGACCGGCTGGAAACAGCACACGATCGACCTGACCGCCTACAAGGGAACCACCGTCCAACTCGGCTTCCTTGGCATCAGCGCATTCGGCAACAACGTGTTCATCGACGACGTGATCGTTACGACGCCGTAGCACGCAACGCAATCGCAAGTCGGAGAGGGGAGGGCTCGATGCCCTCCCTTTTCCTTTGATACAAAAGCGATGGGTGGGTAATGCCCACTTTACAACGCGGCCCATGGCGACTATTCTGCGGCGATGAAAGCTGCTCGCCGTTCCGGATACCGCCTTCTCGCACGAGATGTCCGACCCGACAGCCGTAAGCGCGTCGCGTTGGGGCGTGCGCTGGACGACATCGGCGATGCCAGCTTCAATGTCTACAAGGATGACGAGGGGCGGATCATCCTCGAGCCACACATATCGATTCCTGCTTCCGAGGCGTGGCTGTTCCGGAATCAGAAAGCGATCGACTCCGTACGGCGCGGGCTCGAGGAAGCAGCTGGCGGGAAGGCAAAGCGTGGCGCCTCGTTTGCGCAGTTCGCGGACGATGATGAATGAACCGCGAGCTGTACTTCACACCTGAGGCTCGCCGGAATCTCGCTGATCTCCAGAAGAGCGCGGCGAGCCGCGGAACCCTCAAGCAGGTGCGCAAGACCCTCGGTCTCCTCGAGACCAACCTGCGCCATCCATCGCTCAACACCCATCCGTTTCGCTCATTGCATGGTCCCTCCGGCGAAGAAGTCTTCGAAGCGTACGCGCAGAACGAGACGCCTGGAGCCTATCGCGTCTTCTTCATGTACGGGCCCGACCGGATGGAGGGAAAGAACCGTGTGGCGGTGCTGACGATCATCGCCATTACGCCGCATCCGTGATCTGAAGTGTCAGGGGCGGCGAACCGCCCCTGACGTGTTTACAGCAACTTCATTACCCGCTCGTTCAGGCCGCTCTCGCCGCCGAGAAGCACGGTGAGGTTGGCCTTGTCGGCGACCTTCTCGAGGACCTCGAGCTCCTTCAGCTTCATCAGCGTCGGGTTGGACTCGAGGATCTTCGCCGTGTTCGCCTGCATACGCATCGATGCCGTCTCCTCACGCCGGCTGATGAGCGACGCCTCGGCGGCCTTACGGGCCTCCATGACCTTGTTCATCAGATCCTTCATGTCGCCCGGCAGGATGACGTCACGGATACCGGTGGAAAGAACAGTCAGACCCAGCTCGCCGGCACGTGCCTTCGTGAGCTCCGACAGCTCGGTGGCCAGCGCCTCCTTGCTGACGAGCAGCACGTCGAGCTCCCTCGCACCGACGATCTCACGCAGCGCGAGCTGCGCGGCCCGATACAGCGCCTGTCCCGCACCATCGACCTCGGCAACCGACCGCAGTGGATCGGTGACGCGGTAGACGACGAGAGCATTGAGCCGCAGCGTGACCTTGTCGGCGGTCATGATCTCCTGACCGCTGATGTCGAGCGTCTGCTCGCGGAGATCGACATCGATCACCTTGAGCCGTCCGGTGCCCTTCCAGAACACCCACGCACCCGGACCGAGCGTCGCCTGGTACGCACCGTCGCGGAACCAGACGCCGTTGTGGCCAGCCTCGACGTTGACGATCTCCAGAAGCTCGTTTGCGCCGGAGCCCTTCATGATGACCGGGAGATCGGCATGGACGAGCTGCATGGAACGGGCGTCGACGATCTCGACGCGAACCTCGTGCTCGACGTTCCAGAGAACGTAGAGACCCGGAGCCAGGAGACGGGCGAAACGCTTGTCGATCCACACCAGACCGCGCTGATGATCGTTGAGGTCGATGACGGTCGCTTCGCTGCCGAGCATTCCGGAGCGGGCGATGAGATCGAGCGACGGATGCACCAGCCACGGATTGACCCGAGGCGACACGACGTGCAGACGCAGCTTCATGAGCGGGTCGAGGTACCAGTGAGCACCCGGCCCGAGCACGGTGACGAGATCGCCGTCCTTGAACAGGAGACCTCGCTCGTGCGGATTGATCTTGTAACGATGAAACATTGGTCGGTACCTCCTTTCGTTTGTTGCCGGATGACAACCATCCGGCTTCTTATGCCCGTTCGTCCGCTGCAGTCGGCCGTTGAGGCAATCCCTTGTGATCGACTCTGTAATGAGAAAAAGAACCTTGCGACGGCGAGCCTTCGTTCGCCACGTTGCCTGCGCGGGGCGATCGTTGCTGCGCGCTCGGCAGTGCTCGGAGCATCGTCTTGTGGAAGCCACCCGCTCTTCCGCTCGACGATGTCGTCTGCGCTGCTTTGTCGCGTGCCTCGCGATCGCCTCAAGGCGCGTGCTTTCCGTTTGCCTCAGGCCGGAGCCTTTGGCCGGCGGGACGAATCCCGCCGTCGCCCGGTTGACCACTTACGGCGGTCAGTCGTTGTATGAAAAGGCTTTCGAGGCCTTTGTTAGCGTGACGGGAGTCGAACCCGCGTTGCAGGATCCCGGTCCTGTGCTCTATCCACTGAGCTACACGTTAGTGCGGCAAACCTCCATCGTCAGAACCCGTTCACGGAACAGGCAATCCCGAATGTCGTCATGACACGGATGCCCGCCGCCGGCCCGGACGGCTTATCGCCTATGTTGCAATCGCACAAAGAAACAAAAAGCCCCTTCGACCAGACGGTTCGAAGGGGCCTCGCAATGAGGTAGATGTGCGGTTCTCTACCCGATTCGAGGCACCTCCGGCGCAAATCTGCAGCCAAGACCCGAAGGCCAGGAGCTGCGCTGTGCGCGTTCAATCAATTGATCCATGAGTTTCATAGGGCGGCGGAAAATAGCATTGCTATATGCGTGGAGTCAACATGTTTTTTCTTATGGCGTAACTTTTCAATAGCAAAAGACACCTTTAAGGGCTCACTCGCCGCTGTGATCGACGATCGCGCTGCTGCCGCGCAGCGGCGAGTCTTTCGGGATCTCCTCGCCGAAGACGTAGTGGCTGAACCAGTCATAATTGTGCTGGAGCACCGCACGATTGGACTTGGGCTTGTTGATGCCGTGACCGAAGCCGGCATAGACGATCAGGGTGCTGGGCACGCCGGCGTCGCGCAGTCCGCGATAGAGCTCGAACGCGTTCGGCGGAGGTACGCGCTTGTCCTTCTCGCCGTGCTGGATCAGAGTTGGCGTCTTTGCGTTGCGGATGTTGGTGATCGGCGAGGTCAGCGCGTAAACCTTCGGATCGTCCCACGGCGTTGCCTGCAGATACTGCCGCGTAAACGGGGTGATGTCGGTGTTGACGTAGTACGTGGTCCAGTCGCTGATGCCGGCCCCGTCGGAGATCGCTTTGAAACGATCGGTGTTCGTGGTCAGGAATGCGGAGATGTAGCCGCCCTGCGACCAACCCATCGCGCCGAGCTTTGTTCCGTCGGCGATTCCGCGCGCAATCAGAGCATCGACGCCGCTCATGACGTCCCACATGTCGCCGACGCCGAGGTTGCGGACGTTGAGGGCGCGGAACTTTGCGCCGTAGCCGGCGCTCCCGCGGTAATTCGGCTCGAGCACCAGCGCACCTTTCGCCAGAAAGAGCTCGATCGGATACGTGCGGTTGGCCGGGCTGAACACGGGGCGCGATACGCCGGTCGGTCCGCCATGGATGACCACGAGCAACGGGTACTTCTTCGATGCGTCGAAGTTCGGAGGCTTGTGCAGGACGCCCTCGATGATCGTGCCGTCCTTGCTCGGCCACGAGATCAGTTCGACACTGCCGAGGTTCATGCCGGCGAATTGTGCGGTCATGTCGGTGAGCTTGCGTGCGGGACCGGTCGCCGGTCCGGTGAAGATCTCATTGACGTGCGAAGAATCGGAAGCTGCATACGCCCAGC
>DATLVW010000390.1:0-5752 GCA_035577085.1 Thermoanaerobaculia bacterium | reverse complement strand
TTTCATCTCAGGTTCCATCTCGATTCAATCAGCAGGCCACTCTACCGGATCGCGTTCGGATCAGCCAAGCCGGAGCGGGACATGTTCCGCGATGAGAGCAAATACGGCATCGCGGGTGAGAAGCGTGGCGTTGAGGTCGAGCGCGCATTGGGCGACGTGAGCGTCGGGGATCGTGAGATTTACGCCGCGTCCCTTCATCTCGCGACGAAGGTCGCCAACTGCCATCCAATGTCCCAAGTCAACGAATTGCATCGGAAAGTCCTGCAAAACCTCGGCTACGGCAGCTCGGCGAAAAGGATCGTCAGAACCGGAAAGGAGCTCCGCGATCACGATCGGTGGAAGTACGAGCGACTCGGCCTGGATCGCTTCCTCCATCGACCGCGAACTGCGGCCTTCAAGGTAATCGACCAGAACGGACGTATCAGCGATTACGGCCACGGAGCTCGTCGATATCGATATCGAGGTGGATCTTGCCTTTGAGCGCCTGGAGGCGCTGGAAAGCACGATGCCGCCGCTCTTCCGGCGTCAACTCTGTTTCGACAGGCTTATTTTCCGTCTGCCGGTCTATGACTGCGGCTTGGTTCCGATTCGCCATATCGCCATCATAAACGTCAGAGGCTCGCGCTTCAATCCTCGAACGGCCGCGAAGTTCGTCGAGATCAATATCCAGATGAAACTTCCCCTTCAAAGCAATGGCGCGCTGAAACGCCCGATGCTTGCGCTCTTCAGGGGTCAACTCAGCTTCGACGGGTTTGCTGAAAGGCTGCTGATCCTCGACGGCGGATTCGTTTTCATCGGCCATGGCACCATCATCAACACTACACAGCCCCTGCTTCAATCCTTCTTCGCCACCAGCAGCAGTCCCGGCCCGAACGGGATGAATCCGAAGATCCGGTCGATGGAGAAGAACGCGCGGACGGCGTTCACCAGCAACCGTGACTTGCCCGCGCGCGCGACCGAACGGAGCGCGGCATCGTCGTTGATCGCCATGCGCGCTCGGCGCTTGTTCATCGGCAGAATCACGAGCGTGTCGTAGACGAGCACGATCGGAAAACCCCAGAACGCGGCTTTCCGGATCGTCATCGCCGCGCTCCGAAACAGCGACGTGAGCTGGTTGCGCGCGTAGCGGCGGCGATGCTCGTAGTAATCGTCGCTGGCCGTCCAGAGCGATTGCATCGCCGGGACCGTAGCGATGCAGGTTCCACCCGGCGCCAGGACGCGCGCGATCTCGCGAACGGCGCCGGCATCGTCGTCGAGATGCTCGAGCGTCTCCCCTGTCGTCACCCCGGTGAAAGCACCGGCACGAAACGGCAGCTTCGTCATGTCCCCGATGACGACTGGTATGTGGAGGGTTTGTTTGACGTGCAGCGCCGCATCGAGCGAGTAATCGATGCCGATGACGTCGTACCCGCGCCGCTGCATTCGCCCAGCGAGTTGCCCGAGGCCGACCGCGGCATCAAGGATTCGCGCTCCTGGCGGCAGCCGCTCCACTTCACGCGTGATGATGCCGAGCCGGTACTCATGGCGGGGACCGAACATCTCCGGTTGGGTGCCCCATGCGTGGGTTTTGGAAGTCATCTCAAAGTCAGCGGCGGGCGATTATCTCCGCTATACTTGCACAAAGTCATTGGCATGTTGGAAAGGGCGTTCACTGCGGTCTGCCTGGGCCCGCAGCGACCGCGGGATGCGCTAACGGTGCTCCGTAGCCCTATACTCAGCATAATCAATTAAAACTCCAGGGATGTGAGGGCGGATATGACGAAACGTGGTGTTGTGCTCGGCATTCTCTTTCTGCTGGCGCTCGCGCCGCCGGCGATGGCAACACATATACCGTCATCATCGGAAGTCATCTCATACGCCGGCAGCTTGCAGCCCGGCGTCGCCGCTACCGGCACGATGGGTTGGGGAAGCACCCCGCCGAAGGGTTACACCTGGTATTGCTTTGACGTGACGAGCGGTAAGGCTGTCACGCTCAACGTAAAGAAGACCTCCGGCGATTTGAAGCCAAACCTGGGCGTCATGCGAGGTCTCGCCGAAGCCGGAGGCACCGCCACGCTCCCAATCGTGAAGGACACGAGCAACCCGGACCAGGACCAGACCGACCTCACTTTCACCCCCGATTTCACCGGCCCTGTAACGTTGTGGGTCTCGACGTTCCTCGGGGAGAAGAACGGCGTGTTCTCGGTCACGATGACCGGCGGCACGGGACGCTCGAGTTGCGGCGCCGTCGACGCCGGTCCGTCCGGGCCCTTGCTCGCCATCGTGCCCGACGCCCCGTCGTTCGCCATGGGCAACTCGCAGACCATAAAAGTCCCCGTGCAGGTATTCGCGGCGTCGACGGTCACGAGCGACATCGCCATCAACGCCGGCGGTCTCCCGGATGACGTTCACGTGTCGATTGCGCCGAACGTTCTCGCCGCGCGTAGCGATGGCAAAGCGACGATCACCATCTCCACCTCGGCCAATACGTTTCCTAAGACCTACCTCGTCTACCTCATCGCCACCAGCGGCGAACAGACGGCGTCCAACAGTTTTGTTCTCGAGATCATTTGCGATCCGCCCCTCATCCTTGGCATCGACCAGCCAAAGAACACCACGGTCGCTCTCGGCCGCGCGGCGACGCTTTCCGTGAAGGCTTCGGGGAGCGGCCCGCTCACCTATCAATGGTTCAGCGGCGCGAAGGGGCTGGTGAACTTCCCCCTTGCCATCGGAAGCTCGCCCAACTTCACCACCCTCGCGATCAACGACACGACGTCGTACTGGGTTCGCGTCGCCAACCCGTGCGGGAGCGTCGACAGCCAGACGGTCACGGTAAGCGTCGCACCAAGCGCCAAACCGGCGTCGAGCCGCCGCCACTGATCATCGCGCAAACGAACAAACACGAAACGCCCGGCAAAGTCCGGGCGTTTCCTTTTATGATCGGAGCTCTGAGGAGACCATCAATGAAGATTCGCTTTGCCCTTGCGCTGCTCATCCTTCCGATCATCACCTCCGCGCAACCAGCGCCGGCGCCGCCATCCGATGGATCGTGGCGTTTCGCCGTTGCCGGCGACGCGCGCAACTGCGGCGACGTCATCATGCCCGCCATCGCGGAGGGAGCGAAGACCAACGGCGCGCGTTTCTACTGGCACCTCGGCGACTGGCGCGCCATCTACAACTTCGACGAGGACATGGCACAGGCAGCCGTGATGGCCGGCACGCCGCTTCAGGTCCAGAGCTACCTTCGCGGCGCCTTCAAAGATGCGCTCGACAACCAGCTCAAGCCGTTCGATGACCGCGGCGTCGGCGTCTTCGTCGGAATCGGGAATCACGAAACGGTCTGGCCGCTGTCGCGTGCCGCCTGGGTCAAGGCATTCACTCCCTATCTCGACATTGCGGCCATTCGCGATCAGCGGTTGAAGGACGATCCGAGCGACACGACCGTTCATACGTACTACCACGTCGTCACTAACGGCCTCGATTTCATTACGCTCGACAACGGCTCGTGCGAAATGTTCGACGACGCGCAGATGGCCTGGCTGAAGAAGGTACTCGACCGCGACGCCGCCGACGCATCGATCCGCACGATCGTCGCCGGCATGCACGAACCACTTCCCGACGGGCGCTCGTGCGGCCACAGCATGGGGAACTATCCGATCCAGCAGAAGACCGGACGCGAGGTGTACGCGATGCTGCTGTCGATGCGCGACAAGAGCAAGAAGCAGGTCTACGTCCTGGCCAGCCACTCGCACTTCCTCATGGATAACGCGTACGACAGCGATTACTGGCGGACCCATGGCGGCGTTCTGCCGGGATGGATCGTCGGCACGTCGGGCGCGCAGCGTTACCGGCTGCCGGATACCGTCACCCCGGGACCGATGAACCGCACCGACGTCTACGGCTATCTCCTCGGCACCGTCACCGCAAACGGAGCGATCACCTTCGAGTTTCGCGAGGTCACGCCGAAAGACATCCCCGCCGACGTCGTGAAGAAGTACTCGAAGAACTTCATCGAGAACTTCTGCTTCGCCGCCAACCGCAACATGACACCGCAGGAAGGCAACTGTCCGCCGATGTCGCAGTGCTCGATCACGCCGTGAAGCGAAAAAAGGGCCGCCTCGCGGCGGCCCTTCAAATCAGGTTCGGTTGGAGCGGGAAACCGGACTCGAACCGGCGACATCAACCTTGGCAAGGTTGCACTCTACCAACTGAGTTATTCCCGCGAAAGCCGGCGAAGATTAGATGAACCTTCGTGTGCAGTCAAGCGGCTAACCCTCTGGAAGTAAGAGCTATTCCTCGCCTGCGCGCTCAACCGCGCTCGACGCGAATCCCGTACGCGTGCAGCTTTCGATAGAGGTTCGAACGCTCCACGCCCAACGCCTCGGCGGTGCGGCTGACGTTGCCGGCGAACTCGCGAAGGCGGGAGAGGATGTACTGTTTTTCGAACTCGTCGCGCGCCTCTTTCAGCGACAGGCGGGCATCGATCTGTGCCGGCGCGGCGGAGGCAGAGCCGAGCTGGACATCCTCCGGCTCGATCAAGTCCCCCTTCATCAGAATGGCCAGCCGCTCCATGACATTGCGCAGTTCGCGCACATTTCCCGGCCAGTGATAGGCGCGCAACTTCGAGCCTGCGCCGGCAGACAGCCGTTTCCTCGGGCTCCCCGACTCCGCGGCGAAGCGGCGTAGAAAATGTTCCGCCAGCAGGACGATGTCATGGCCGCGCATGCGCAGAGGCGGCACTTCGATCGGCACGACGTTTAGACGGTAGTAGAGATCGCTGCGAAAGCTACCGTTCGCGATCTCCGTCTCCAGACTCTTGTTGGTCGCGGCGATCACGCGGACGTCAACGTTGATGGTCTGTTGTCCGCCAACCTTCTGGAACGTCTGCTCCTGCAGCACCCGCAGAACCTTCGCCTGGGTCTTTAGACTCATATCCCCGATCTCGTCGAGGAAAAGCGTGCCGCCGTCGGCCAGTTCGAACTTCCCTTTGCGGTCGTCGATGGCGCCAGTGAATGCGCCCTTGCGATGACCGAAGAGCTCCGACTCGATGAGCTCCTCGGGGATCGCAGCGCAATTGACGTCGATGAACGGCTGCTCCGCGCGTTGTGACAAACGGTGCAGCGTCCGCGCGACGATCTCCTTGCCGCTGCCATTCTCGCCGGTGATCAGGACGCGGCTGTTCGACGGCGCCGCTGCCCGGATCTGCTCGTCGAGCTTCCGCATCGGCTCGCTCTCGCCGATCAGCAACTCTTCGAGCGTGAATCGCTGGCTCAGGTCGCGCACCTGATCGCGCAGCTTGCGGTCGGCCAGCGCATGATTCACGGTCAGCAGAACCCTTTCCAGCGACAGCGGCTTTTCGAGGAAGTCGTAAGCGCCGAGGCGGGTGGCGCGAACCGCGGAATCGATGTTGCCGTGACCAGAGATCACGATCACGGGAGGCGCGCCCGCGGTCTTGAGACGCTCGAGCACGGCCATCCCGTCGATGCCTGGGAGCCAGAGGTCGAGAAACACGAGGTCGTACTCTTCGCGCGCAAATTGCGCGATCGCCTCTTCGCCGGAATCGCAGAGCGTCGTTTGATGCCCTTCGTCCTGAAGGATGTTCGCCAGCGTCTCGCGGATCGACGCTTCGTCGTCAATGATGAGGATCTTGGCCATTACCTGGGAGCGCGGGCGTCCCGCCCGCCGTCCTCTCCTTTTCTGCGCTTCGCACTGGAAAACATCCAATCACCGGCTTCCCGACACAACCCAGCCTTGACCGGATTGTTCTCGATGT
>DATLVW010000389.1:0-6912 GCA_035577085.1 Thermoanaerobaculia bacterium | reverse complement strand
CGTCGGCTGGGCGAATCCGTACGTCTTTGATGCGGCCATCGCCCTGATCGCCGCGCTGGCGCTGTACGAGTTTCTCGTGCTGGGAGAGCGGAAGGGCTATCGCATTCCCGTAGCGCTCTGCATCGGGATCATGATGTTCATCGTCGCCGCCTTCATCCTCGAATCGGTCTCGGTCGAGATGGGAGTCTTTGTGGCGCTGCTCCTGATACCGGCATCCTACGTCGTGTCGCGTGTCGATCTGGAGAAGGCCCTCCCATCGAGTGCGATCGCCGTTCTTGCCACGCTTTACGTCGGGATGCTTGGCGGTTCGCTCATCCGCCTGCACGACGACTTCGCCGATGGCGCAAAGCTCGTCTTCTTTCTCCTGCTCGTGGTCTGGCTCGGCGACGCGGGGGCGTACTACTTCGGCCGCACGTTCGGAAAACACAAACTTTCCCCCCGCATCAGCCCGAAGAAGACTGTGGAAGGGCTCGCCGGCGGCGTGGCAACGTCCGTTGCCACGGCACTCGTCATTCACTTCACGTTCTTCCGCAACTTTCCGCTCGTCCACACGATCATCGCCGGCATAGTTCTCTCCGTTGCAGGAGTGGTCGGCGATCTGGCCGAATCGATGTGGAAGCGCTCCGCCGACGTGAAAGACTCCGGTACGCTCATTCCCGGACACGGTGGCTTTCTCGACCGTTTCGATTCGATTTTCTACACGACGCCGATTCTTTACGCCTACTGGTTCCTGATCCAGCACGATTTCAAGAGCTTCAAGATCATGTCGGCGTGAAAGGCAGAGATCAGAGACAAGAGATCAGAGATCAGGAAGTTATCCGGATAATCTGATCCCTGATCCCTGATCCCTGATCTCTGATATCTCTGATCTCTTGTCTCTGCTGTCTCTGCTCTCTGACCTCCACGAAACGAACTTATGAGATCAATCTCCATCCTCGGCTCCACCGGCTCCGTCGGGCGTTCGACGCTCGACGTCGTCGATGCCTTTCCCGATGCCCTTCGCGTCGTCGGTCTTGCCGCGGGCGGAAATCTCGACCTTCTGGCCGCCCAGATCGAGCGATATGCGCCGGAGTTGGTCTCCGTCCGCAACCCTGACGACGTTGCTGCGCTGCGCAGCCGGGTGAAACGCCGCGTGGAAATCGTCTGCGGCCCAGAGGGAGCCTCTGCCGTCGCTTCGATGCCGGGAGCCGATGCGGTGATCGCCGCAATCGTAGGCGCGGCCGGCATCCCGCCTGTCTACGCCGCGCTGAAAGCCGGCAAGCGCGTCGGCATCGCCAACAAGGAAGTGCTGGTCGCCGCCGGTGACGTGATGACGCGCGCCGCGGCCGGGAATGGCGGCGAGATCCTGCCCGTCGACTCCGAGCACAACGCCGTACACCAGGCACTTCGCTGCGGTTCGCACGCCGAGGTCCAGCGGATCGTCCTCACGGCCTCCGGTGGCCCGTTTCTGCGACGCGACCTCGGCACCTTCGCGCACATCACCGTCGCAGACGCCCTCGCTCACCCCACCTGGAAAATGTGCAACAAGATCTCCATCGACTCGGCCACCATGATGAACAAGGGCCTCGAGGTGATCGAAGCGCATCATCTCTTCTCGATGCCGCCGTCCGCCATCGACATCCTCATCCATCCGCAGTCGATCGTGCATTCCATGGTCGAGTACGTCGACGGCTCGTTCATCGCACAGCTCTCCACCACCGACATGAAGTTCCCGATCCAGTACGCGCTTCTCTATCCGGAGCGCGTGGCTGCACCGTTCGCGCGGCTCGATCTGGCAAAGATCCGCTCGCTCGAATTCACAGCCGTCGACGCCGGGCGCTTCCCGGCCGTGGAGCTGGCGTACGCCGCCTGCCGCGCCGGCGGTTCCATGCCCGCCGTGCTCAACGCCGCCAACGAGATTGCCGTCGAGCGTTTCCTGGCCGGGGAACTTCCGTTCACCGGAATCGTAGAGATAGTGTCGCGCGTGCTCGACAGGCACGCCGGCCGCACCGCCCCGATCACGACGGTCGAAGACGCCCTGGCCTGGGACGGATGGGCCAGGAAAGAAGCGAGGACAATTGTTGTTGCAGAGAAGCAGTCGATTCGTTGATGAGTAGAGTCGTAGATTTCAATGGCAGTCCGTCTATCTATGAAATGCACCGGTCGACTGATCTACTAACCCACCGAACATGCAAAATATCGTCACCAACCTTCTCGGCTTCGTCCTCGTTCTCGGCTTCCTGATCTTCGCCCACGAGTCGGGTCACTTCTTCGTCGCCAAGCTCTTCCGCGTACGCGTGCTCGTCTTCTCATTCGGCTTCGGTAAGCGCTTGTTCGGATTCCAGCGCGGCGCCACCGACTATCGTGTTTCGCTCATTCCGCTCGGCGGTTACGTGCGCATGGCCGGCGACACTCCCGAGGAAAACCAGACCGGCAGTCCCGACGAGTTTCTTTCACGGCCGAAGTGGCAGCGCTTTCTGATCCTCGTGGCCGGACCGGTCATGAACGTGCTGATCGCCATCGCCTTCCTGGCTCTGATCAGCATGGTCGGAACGGAGTCGTTCATCGCGCGCCCGATTATCGGAGCGGTCACGCCTGGCAAACCGGCAGCCCGGGCCGGTCTCCTGCCCGGCGACCGCATCGTGGCGATGAACGGGGAAAAGATCGAAGACTTCAATGACATGCGCCTCGCCATCGGCATGCATGGCGGCTCACCACTGCGCGTCGACTACGTGCGCAACGGGCAGACGCGAACGACGACGATGACCCCGCAGAAGGAGGACAGCGAATTCGGTCCCGTCGGCCGCGCCGGCATCCTTCCCTACTACGACACCGCGGTTGGACGCGTCACGCCGGGCTCGCCAGCCGCCATGGCTGGCATCCGTACCGGAGACCACATCGCCGCCATCAATGGGAAACCGGTCACGCAACTCGCCGAGCTCGACGCCATCCTCGAAGCGACCAAGGGAGCCGCTGCAGGCCTCGACGTCGCTCGCGGCAATACCGTCTTTCATACCACCCTGGCCGCGGCCAAGCCCGATCCGAATGACCCGTACCGCGGCTTCCTCCCGCCGACGGAGATCCACAAACTGTCGTTCTTCCCCGCCGTTCAGGACAGCGTCGCGCAGAACTGGAAGATGCTGCGCTACACGTTCATCACGCTCGGGCGCCTCTTCCGCGCCGAGGGAAGCGTGAAAGAGTTCAGCGGCCCGATCTCGATCGCGCGCATCTCGGGCGAAGTGGTACGTCACGGCTGGATCCAGACGATCGGTCTGATGGCGATGATCTCGATGCAGCTCGGAATCATGAACCTGCTCCCGATCCCCGTCCTCGACGGCGGGCACATCATGATCCTGCTCATCGAAGGAGTGGCGCGCCGCGACCTCTCGCTACGCGTGAAGGAGCGCATCCAACAAGCTGGTTTCGCCGTACTGGCCGCCTTGATGCTCGTTGTCCTCTACAACGACGTGATCACGAACGTGCTGTTGATGCGGAAGGGATGACGTTCCGCGCGCGCACTTTTCGCGCAGCATGACGGCCTGGCTTCTTTGTTTTCCTGAGATACTCGGCGACGTCGGGAGCCATTTCCTCGACATATCCGGGCCATCATGGGTCCGGGTCTTTGGCCAACGCATCGATGGCCATTCACAGTTTCTCCCGCCTCACAGCTTGCGCGATGAGGTGGTTGATCGTCTCGGAGTAGGTCTTCTTCCCGGTCAGCCGTCTCGCCAACTCCAACGCTTCGCGATCGATTACTATGTTCATGCGCTTCATACACAGGAAGCGTACGCTACGTGCGCACGATGAACAATCGCAGCAGGTCGAGCGCGGACTGCGTGGTAATGCGCTTGAAGAGCGTCCGTTCGATCGGCCAGAACAGCTTGCGATGCTTGTGTCCTGTTGGACCCGCCACCGCGATATGGACGGTCCCGACCGGCTTCGCCTCCGTCCCACCACCCGGCCCGGCGATGCCGGTTACGCCAATCCCGTACGTCGTTCCGAACCGCTCGCGCGCGCCGCGCGCCAGCGCGATCGCCACCGGTTCCGAAACCTCGCCATGCTCGCGGATCAACTCCGGATCGACTCTGGCCAGATCCTTCTTCGCTTCCTCCGTGTAGCAGACCGCGCCGCCCATGAAGTACGCGGACGATCCCGGCACGTCGGTGATACGAGAGGCCAGCAGACCGCCCGTGCACGACTCCGCAGTCGCGACGGTCTCGTGACGCTCGGTGAGTATCCGGCCGACCACACCTTCGAGGGTGTCATCGTCAACGCCGAAGATCTTGTCGCCGAACAGCTCGCGCAACTCGCCCTCGCGCGATGCGATCACCGCCAGCGCCTCGGCCTCCGCACCGTCCTCGGCCAGATGCAGTTCCGTCTGGCCACTGGTAGCCAGAATCGTCAGCGGCTCCGGATGCGCCGCGTAGTAAGGCTTCAGCTTCTCCTCGACGCCCGACTCCGTCATCCCTGCAATCTTCAGCACGCGCCGGAACCGTGCCTGTCCCGCCGTGATCGAAGCCAGCCACGGCACGAGATACTCCGCCACCATCCACTCCAGCTCGTGCGGCACGCCCGGAAATACCCAGATGTGCTTACCGTCCTTCTCGATGTGAAAGCCGGGAGCTGTCCCGCGTTCATTCGGAAGCATCGTCTGTCCGATGAAAACGTTGGCTTGACGCTTGTTGACCTCCGGCATCACCCAGCCGCGCGCCGCGAAGCGCTTCTCCAGCCGCTCTACGATGCCGTCGTCGATCACCATCTTCAGCCCCAGCGCCTCGGCCAGCGCATCGCGCGTCATGTCATCTTCGGTAGGCCCCAGCCCGCCGGAGGTGATCAGGATGCTGGAGTGAGCGAGCGAGTGCCGGATCTCATCGACCAGCTCCTCCTGCCTGTCGCCGACAACCGTCTTGCGCACGACACCGATGCCGAACGATTCGAACGCGGCGGTGACCTTGAGCGAGTTCGTATCGACGCGCGTCGGCCCGAGCATCTCGGAACCGATGGCGATGATGCTGGCAGTTTGCAGGGTTGCCTGGCCTGGCCGCCCGGTTACCGGGTTGCCCGGGTTCCCCGTCTCCAGCGCGATCTGTTGCTCCGCTTCTGAGTCGATCATGCAGCTCGCACACTACTCACCAACCCTGTACCCTGGCAACCGTTAGGCGGCGGCTGCTCGATCAACTTCGGCCCTGCTGATCCTCGAGGGTAGGGATTCTGCGCGCGGAACACTCTCCTAGCGGTGGAGGAAGCACATGCTTGGTTCGACGTTCAATCCACAGGGACTGACGATCACGATCACCCCTACCGCCGATCTCATCACCGTGCAAGGAACCGTCGAAGCAGCTCTGGTGGCGCAGATCGCTCCCGGGACGAGTTACGACCCGGCGAACGGTCCGTCTGCGGGGACGACTCTGAACGCGGCCTCGTGGGCCTATTACTGGGTCAGCTCCGACGGCAGCGAGTCCGACTGGGCGGCGGTGAGCGGATCGAGCGTGCCGGCGTTCACCTCGTTCACCTCGGCCACGGCACAGAGCATCATGCTGCCGAGCATCGCCCAAGTTGTGTCCGGCCGTGTCTATTTCGGGATGCCGTCGCTGCCCGTGATCGTGGTGGCCAGCAGCGTCCCGCAACCGGTGATCCCGACCACCGACCCCAATGTGTACGACTTCGTCGAGCTCTCCTACGGCGCCGGCGGCTTGACCTATGCCGACACCACGATGATCGACCAGTTCGGCATCCCGATGCAGATCTCGCTCGTGCCGCTCTCGCCGGCGACGACGGCTCCCCCCACGGCAGGAGTCTATCTTGACCGCGACGACGTGATCAGCCAGTTCCAATCGAGCGCAGGCTCGGCCTTCCAAACTGGACTGCAGAACATCTGCGGACAACCGATGGTCTCGCCGCAACCGCGTATCCTCTCCCCGAATGACGTGCTGGTGTACGGCTGCGTGCGGGGGGTGAGTGCGAGCGTTCCGGCAGGCGGCGGATCGTCAACGCTGGCAGCGGGCACGTACTACTACGCCGTCTCGGCAGTGGATGCAAACGGTAACGAGGGCTACGTGCAGTCGACGCTCGCCCCGATCACGATCGCGGCGAATCAACAGGTCACGATCGCCTGGTCGCCGCTGGCCAGCCAACCGTACGCCGGCGCCGGAATCGCCAGCTACAACGTCTATCGCTATGACCCCTTGACCGCGACCTGGACGCTCCTGAGTTTCTCGCCACCGCTCACTTCCAGCTCAAACGCGGCACAGGACACCGGCCAGACCGGCAATACCAAGACGCCCAACTTCAGCCCGCTGGCCACTTGGTTCGACGCAGCCATCCTGAGCTTCTTCACCTATTACCAGTCCGAGACCCTGAGCCTCGTCGTTCCGAACGTCTCGCCGGCGAACGACACCTGGCTGTACCTCTTCGGCGGAAGTACCGTGCCCGCCTCAGGCACCCCGGAATCTCTCCAATTCTCGTTCACCGGAGCCACCGACCTGTCGGGCAACGCGATCGCCTCCAGCGACCTCCCCTTCGCGGCCGGAACACCGTTCAATATCGACTATCCGTACTGGACATCGAACACGTACGGAACGAGCGCCTCGGCCCCTCCGTCGTGGACGCCCTATCCGAACTCGCCCGGATCGATGATGGTCTTCGCCGCAAACGGCGTCTGGGCCGACAACATGAACCAAGTCTACAACAACCTCCCGCCGCAGGTCCCGCCGCCACCGCCGCCGCCGAGCCCTCTGCCATCGACCTCCCCCGCCGGCATCTGGGAGTCGCTCCTGGCAACACTTGAAAACATGGTCGTCTCGGCCCTCACCCGCGGCATCGCCGCGCCGCTCCAGAATGCGCTGCCGATCGCTCCGGCCAGCTGGGCCAGCCAGCCGACGCAAACCGTGCCGACGCTCAGCTCCGGCACCGAATCGCTCTCGCCGGGAACCT
>DATLVW010000388.1:0-7897 GCA_035577085.1 Thermoanaerobaculia bacterium | reverse complement strand
TTCAATGAACCGCGCGAAGGCGGCGGCGCGGCCAGCTCGATGTACCTTCGCCGCCTCGGCGAGCCAACTCCGGTCCGGATCGCCGACGGATACGGCGATGCCATCTCGCCCGACGGCAAGTACGTTCTCGGCCACAGCGGGCCGAAGCTCGTCGTCGTCCCGACCGGAAGCGGCGAGTCGCGAGAGCTCAAGATCGAAGGTGCCTTCGACTTCGGCGCCGCCTGGCTCCCCGACGGGCGCCGGATCGTCATCGCCGGAGCGTTGCCCAAGAAGGGCTATCAGCTCCACGTCATCGACACGCTCGACGAGACAGAAAAGGCAATCTCGCCGGAGAACATCTGGGGCGATGCCACCCGTCCGTTCGCCGTATCGCCGGACGGCCGCTACGTCGCCGGAATGACGCAACAGCAGACGATCGCGCTTTATCCCGTCGACGCCAGCGCGGAGCCGTCGATCGTCCCCGCGATCCAGCCGGGCGAAGTGCCGATCATCTGGTCGGCCGACGGGGCATCTCTCTTTGTGTATCACCCCAGCGCTCTCCCCGCCCAGGTGACGCGGGTGGCACTGGCCACCGGCGCGCGGGAAGTGTGGAAGCAGTTCTCGCCCACCGAGCCGGCCGGCGTGTACAGAATCGCGCCGATCTGCATCACTCCCGACGCCACCGCCTACGCCTACGACGCCCTGCGGATGCTCGGCGATCTGTACGTCGCCGACGGATTGCGCTAACCGCGTCGGCAGAGGCGGCGCGGCCTGCCGCTTTTCGAGGCTGATGGACGCCAAAAACCGGCCTTTTCTCTCACCTATGCAAACCGAGGGGTCGCCGCTATACTGCGCCATCCATTTTTCAGGGGATGCGGGAGAGCAGGCTCGAATGGCGAAGGTGCAGGGGAAAAAAGCGTCTACAACTCCGAAAAAAGGTACGGGCAAGAAACCCGTGATCCGAGCAAAAACCGCGAAGCCGGCGTCGAAGAAACCGGCCGCGCGCGTCGGCGCGAAAGCGAAGTCGGCTGCAAAGAAGCCCGCTCCGAAAAAACCAGCCGCGAAGAAGCCGGCTTCGAAGAAAGCCGTCGCGAAGAAAGCCGTCGCGAAAAAGCCATCGCCTGCGAAGGCTGTGAAAAAAGCCGCGAAGAAACCAGCTTCCGGAAAAGCAGCAAAGACCGCCCCGAAGAAGGCCGCGAAGGCGGCTGCGAAAACGTCCGCCAAACCGGCTGCCAAAGCGTCCGCAAAGACCTCGGCAAAGCCGACGCCGAAAGCCTCCGCCGCCAAGCCCGCGAAAGCGGAGAAAGCCGCTGACACCAAACAGAAGTCCGCTGCCAAAGGTGCTGTCAAAGCCGGAGCCGCCGCACCCGCAGTCGCACGTGCCGCCGCACCACCCGCCGACGACAAGAAGCGCCGCCGCTCGCGTACACGCGTAACCTCGAACGGTCCGGCCACCGCCGCCTGGTTCTCGCAGGGTGACCGCCCTCGCTCGTCGTCGTTCATTCCCGCGCCTCCGCGCGCTGAGGCACCGTCGCTCGTCGCAGCGCCACCAGCGTCGTCCGATCGTCTCGTCGGCGCTCACGAGCTGACAGAATTCGCAGTCCGCACCACACCGGTGCGCATCGACATCGAATCGAGCGGTGGACGTATCTACCTTTCGATCAATCCGAACGAGACGAATCTCCGCGCCGGCGAAGGCATCGAGTGGGATTTCCGCTACCTCGGCGGCGCCGACGTCGTCATCGAGGAGCTCGTCATCGAGTTCGCCAAGCCCTCGCCGTTCAACACCACGGTCTTCCGCTCACGCCGCCCCGGCGCCGCCCGCCCGCACCGCCAACTCTCCGGCCCCGCCCAAGCCTCGGCAGCCGGAAAGCACCTGCAGTACACGGTTCGCGCGTTCAATGCCTTCAAGACCGAGATGGCTGTGGCGCAGCCGGCGATTGTAATCGCGTGACATTGCGCTTCGCGCGTTGTCGGTTAGCCGGCGATTATCGACAGATACAACCAATCGTGGAAACTCTTTCTCGCCGGTTCCACCGAATTTGTCGTCAACGTCTTCGAGAACGTCGTCATCGTCAGCCAGATTCTCGCCAACAACAGCGAGATTCTCGGAATCAACAGCGAGATTTTCGCAATCAACAGCAAGATTCTCGCAGTTAACAGCTAGATTCTCGCAATCAACAGCAAGATTCTCGCTGTTGACGGCAAGATTCTCGCTGTTGACGGCAAGATCGTCTTCAACGTTATCGAGCTGCGAACGAACGTGACCGAACCATTTTGACGATCCCTTCACGGCGGCACTGTTACCGCAACGATCGGCGTCACCTCGCCCGAACTGCTTGAGAACGCGGCACATGCGCAGAGGTCGTGCTCGTTGGGACGCCCCCTCATCCGGCTTCGCCACCTTCTCCCCCACAAGAACCGTGGGGAGAAGGCGCTCGACGCAAAAGGAGGCGCTGAAGAGGTTGTGAGAAATGGGGTTAGCCCGGCCCGGGGATAGCCCCTCATTTCTCACACGCTTGCACCTTCTTGCTACACCTTGTCCTTTTTCTTTGGCGTGCTTCACCCATCGAGCGCCTTCTCCCCCCGCGCTTTTTGCGGGGGGAGAAGGCGCTCGATTGAGAAGGTACTGCCAGCAACTGCCAGCAACTTCACAACGCGCGAAGCGCATCTAACCGACAACCGACAACGCACGCAGCGCAATTACCTCGCGTGTTGCTCCTGAATCGTCGTAATCGTCTTCATTCCCTGCCGTAACGAGCGGATGCCGTGGACGGCGGCAGTGGCGGCGGTCAGCGTCGTCAGGCAACTGATTCCGTATTGCAGCGCTGCGCGGCGAATGTACGTGTCGTCGTAGAACGACTTCTTTCCTAGCGGTGTATTAATGATGAGCGTCACCTCGCCGTTGATCATGCGATCGACGATGTTCGGACGTTCCGACTCGTGCACCTTGAACGCGAGGCCGGCATCGACTCCGTTGTGCTGCAGAAAATCGCGCGTGCCCGAGGTGGCCAGGACGCGGAATCCGATGTCGGCCAGATCCTTTGCCAGTTGCACGACCACCGGACGCTTGTCGTTGTCGTTGACGGAGATGAATGCGGTGCCATCGAGCGGAAGATCGATCCCAGCCGCGAGAAGCGCCTTCGCGTATGCCTCGCCGAAGGTCGGAGCGGAGCCCATCACCTCGCCGGTCGACTTCATCTCCGGCCCGAGCACCGTATCCTCGGCTGGGAAACGTCCGAACGGAAACACCGGCGCTTTCACGAAGTAGTCTTTGACCTTCGGCTCGGCAGTCAGTCCCAACTCGCGCAGCGACTTCCCGGCCATCACCTTCGCCGCGATCTTCGCGAACGGCACGCCGGTCGCCTTCGACACGTACGGAACTGTTCGCGAGGCGCGCGGATTGACCTCGAGCACGTAAAGGTCGCCGTGGTAGATCGCGTACTGCACGTTCATCAGGCCGATCACCTTCAGTGCTTTCGCCAGTTGCACCGTGAGACGGCGCACGCGGTCCTGCTCGCGCAGCCCGATAATGTAGGGCGGAATCACCGTCGTCGAATCGCCGGAGTGAATCCCCGCCTCCTCGATATGCTCCATCACGCCGGCGATGACGACGTCGGTGCCGTCGGCGACGGCGTCGACATCGAGCTCGATGGCATCTTCCAGAAAGCGGTCGATGAGAATCGGATGTCCCGGCGCTGCTTCCATCGCGTAGCCGATGTATTCGCGCAGATTCGACTCGTCGTACACGATGGCCATGGCCCGCCCGCCGAGGACGTAGGAAGGGCGGACGACGACGGGAAATCCGATGCGGCGCGCGACCTCGATCGCCTCCGCCTCGGTCATCCCTGTTCCGTGCTCGGGCACGAGGATGTCGTGCTGCTGCGCCAGCGCTCCGAAACGTTCACGGTCTTCGGCGATGTCGATCGACTCGACAGACGTGCCCCACATCGGCACGCCGGCTTCGGCGAGCGACTTGGCCAGCTTCAGCGGCGTCTGCCCGCCAAACTGGACGATCACGCCTTCCGGCTTTTCCAGATCGACGATCTCGAGCACGTCCTCGAGCGTGAGCGGCTCGAAGTAGAGACGGTCGGACGTGTCGTAGTCCGTCGACACTGTCTCCGGATTGCAGTTGACCATGATGGTCTCGAAGCCGATCTCCCGCAACGCAAACGACGCGTGTACGCAGCAGGTGTCGAACTCGATGCCCTGTCCGATGCGGTTCGGACCCGATCCGAGAATCATCACCTTGCGGCGCGAGGTCGGGTTGGCCTCGTTCTCCTTCTCGTACGTCGAGTAGAGATACGGTGTCGACGCTTCGAACTCGGCGGCGCAGGTATCGACGCGCTTGTAAACCGGACGGACACCGAGCGCGTAACGCTGACCGCGCACTTCACCCTCTGTCAGATTCGTCAGTGAAGCGATCTGCTTGTCCGAGAAGCCTTCGCGCTTCCAGGCGAGCAGCGATTTCGCCGTAGGGTTCCCGGTGATCGACTTCTCCATCTCCACGATCTTGTAGATCTCGCGCAGAAACCAGCAATCGATCGACGAGATGGCGTTCACCTCGTCCACGGTCATCCCGGCGCGGAATGCATCGCCGATCGCGAAGATCCGCTCCGGCTGCGGCGTGCGCAGCAGCGATGCCGCTTTGTCGCGGTCGTAGCCGCGCGACTCCAGGCCCGACACGCCGATCTCCAGCGAGCGGAGGCCCTTCTGCAACGCCTCGTTGAACGTCCGGCCGATGGCCATCGACTCGCCGACGGATTGCATCGACAGGCCGAGGTTCGGTTTGGTCTTGCGAAACTTCTCGAAGGCGAAGCGTGGAATCTTCACCACCACGTAGTCGATGGCCGGCTCGAACGATGCCGGCGTCTTCTTCGTGATGTCGTTCGGGATCTCGTCGAGCGTGTAGCCCGCCGCCAGCTTCGCGGCAAACTTCGCGATCGGAAAGCCGGTCGCCTTCGACGCCAGTGCCGAGGAGCGCGACACGCGCGGATTGATCTCGATGGCCAGGCGGCGTCCCGTCGTCGGGTGCACGGCGAACTGGATGTTCGACCCGCCCGTCTCGACGCCGATGGCGCGAATGATCCGTTTGGCTTCATCGCGCATGGCCTGGTACTCGGTGTTCGTCAACGTCTGCTGCGGCGCAACCGTGATCGAGTCGCCCGTGTGAACACCCATCGGATCGAGGTTCTCGATGCTGCAGACGATGATGACGTTGTCCGCCTTGTCGCGCATCACCTCGAGCTCGAACTCTTTCCAACCGGTCACCGACTCCTCGACGAGGACGCGATGAATCGGCGAGAGCTCCAGGCCGTGGCTGACGACGGCGCGCAATTCCTCGACGTTGTAGGCGATCCCGCCGCCGGATCCGCCGAGGGTGAACGACGGTCGAATGACTAATGGATAGCCGATCGTTGCCGCAAACTCCTCAGCATCTGCTTCCGTCGCCGCATGCACCGAGCGCGGCACTTCCACGCCGATCTCGACCATCTTGTCTTTGAAGAGCTGCCTGTCTTCGGCGGTCCGGATGGCCAGGCTGTTGGCGCCGATCAGCTCGACGCCGTGGCGCTCCAGCGCGCCGTTCTCGTGCAGGGCCATGGCCAGGTTGATGCCGGTCTGGCCGCCCACGGTCGGCAGAATCGCGTCGGGTTTTTCGCGCTCGATGATGCGCTCCAGCGTCTCCGGCGTGAGCGGCTCGATGTACGTTCGGTCGGCAAACTCCGGGTCCGTCATGATCGTGGCCGGATTCGAATTGACGAGGATGATGCGGTAGCCCTCGTCCTTCAGCGCTTTGCAGGCCTGCGTTCCGGAGTAGTCGAATTCGCAAGCCTGTCCGATGACGATCGGGCCCGATCCGATGATGAGAATGGAGTGAATGTCAGTACGTTTCGGCATGAGGCGCGCGCATGATACAAGTGATCAGGGCAGAGATCAGGGAACAGAGATTAGAGATCAGTGGCTGTCAGTGGCCAGCGATCAGCAGTAAGGAATGACCCAATTGCGTTCTCTGCCCCGGATCTCTGTTTCCTGATCTCTGACCGCTGATCTCTGATCTCTGCTTCTCACATGCAACGCTTCATAACCTGGGACCAACTCGAAGTCCGCGTCGATGGCGAAAAAATCAACGCCATGGCGGCCGGCTTTCGCGTCGATCCCATCGAGCGGATGGAGCTGCAATTCTTCAACGGGCTGCTTCGCGTCTCCGGCACGATCCGCAAGTTCATCAGCGTGCCGTTCACGGTCGACATTAAGGAGATCAGGGCCAGCGGACGAACCGTGCGCGTCCCCATCGCCTCGGCCTCTGCATTCGGCGCGCTGCCGATTCCGCAGTTCCTTTTCGGGCTCGCCAAGAACAAGCTGCCGGCCGATCTCGTTCACTATGAGGAGCCGGCCACGTTCGTCGTTTCGTTGGAGCGGTTTTTGCCATCATTCGTCGATGCGGATATCGAGAACATCTGGATCATCGACGGCGGTCTGGCGGTTACCCTCGGGCGAGGGGGAGCCGACCTTCCGCCGTCTTCGGAGAAAGCAAATGGATGAAACACCCTTCAGCGGCGCGGCAGAAGACGAGGATCTGGCTCGGGAAATCGCCGACAACGCCGAGGCCGAGTCGTTGCCGCGTGACCGCGCCTCGCGTTTCTACGACCGAATCCGCAAAACGACGCACAGCTACCTCGACCGGAAAAGCCGCGTGGCTGGCAAAGCGGGAGAGTTCCTCCTGCTCGTCCCCGACGTCTTCATCCTGCTGTGGCGTCTCACGACGGACTCGCGCGTCAACAGCAAGGACAAGGTCCTCCTCGGCAGCGCCGTCGCCTACTACATCATGCCCTTCGATCTGATCCCCGAGGCGATCGTGGGACCGATCGGATATCTCGATGACCTCGTCTTCGGCGTCATGGTCCTGAGCAAAGTCCTCAGCAGCGTCGACGCCGCCGTCGTTCAGGAACACTGGAGCGGCAGCGAAGACGTCCTCGTCGCCATCAAGCGCGTGTTAAATGCCGCCGAGGGCCTCATCGGATCCGATCTCGTGAGCAAGATCAAGAAGATGATCATGAGGTGAGGGATGGGGTGGCAACGTTTCGGTCAGCTCGCGCGCCCGCGTACGAGGCCACAAGCAACCGCGCCTCCCCCGTTCGTGTCATCCGCCGAAGGACACGAAGTGCCGAAGGACGGTCGAAGGATCTCAGACTATGCGAATCGTGTTTACCCAGCGCGAGCGAACGCCCTTGATCACGACCGCTCGCGCTAGACAAACACGATCGACGAATTCTGAGATCCTTCGACCGTCCTTCGGCGGCTCAGGATGACACCGCTGCTTAGTTGGATCGCACTGTTCAAAGTTGCCACTCCACCAGCCCGCTCCGACACCCGACCCCCGACGTCCTCCGAAACCCGGAAATCAAATCCCCTGAATATGAATCGATCCATTCGTCGTGCGCAGCCGGAGGTCCGGCCCGCCACCGTTGATCGTGCCGCGGAGCGTGTGCTTTTCCAGCTTGCCGCGCGTAGCAACAGGTAGATCGGACTCGATGCCGCCGTTGGTCGTCGAAGCGTCCAGGCTCGCGGCCAGCTTCCGCGGCAGGCGGGCCCTGATCGCACCATTCGTCGTCTCCAGGCGGACGACGTGTCCGGCCGTGACCGAGGTCAGCTCCGCTTCGATCCCGCCGTTCGTCGTCTCCGCATCGAGATCGCCGGCGCAACGCGCCAGCCTGATATGACCGTTGGTCGTCTCCACTCGATGCGAACCACTGACGTCGCTCGCTTCGACGCCTCCGTTCGTATTCTCGATCTGCAGACTCATCGTGCGCGGCACCACGACCTCGTACGTCACCGAGAGGTTCACGCTCGTGCCGGCGATCCATTCGAGAATGCCGTCGTTCGACTTCGGATATTTCGTGTCGATGCGCAAGCCGCC
>DATLVW010000387.1:0-7381 GCA_035577085.1 Thermoanaerobaculia bacterium | reverse complement strand
CCATCGCAGCTTTCTGAGCTATGTAGGTATCGTCGCCGACGTTTCGCTCAACGACCGAAACGAGGTCACGATCAACGACATTTACGGCGTGATCGACTGCGGCCTGGCCGTCAACCAGGACCGCGTCATGGCCCAGATGGAGGGAGGCATCATCTACGGCCTGAGCTATGCCCTCCTCGGCGAAATCACCGTGAAAAAAGGCGCTGTGGTGCAGAACAATTTCGACGACTATCCGATCCTGCGTATCCATCAGGCGCCGAAGATTCACGCGTACGTCCAGGATCCTCCCGCGGAAGTGGTGAAGGCGTATGACGGCAACGTACCGCCGACCGGCGTGGGCGAACCGCCGACGCCCGCGGTGGCTCCCGCTGTAGCCAATGCGATCTTCGCAGCCGGCGGACCTCGCATCCGCGCAATTCCATTTGGGAAAAAGAGAGAAAACGGCGAATGGGTAGTGGTGCTCTAAGCCTGAGGCTTCATGACCAGCTCTATCAAGATCACGCGCAGCGATTTCACCCGTTACGCCGGTGTGGGCGTCGTCGCCCTCATTCTCGCTTGTTCCGGTCACACGCCGCGCCCGGTATCTGGCGGTTCTGACTCCGGATACAAGCGGGGGACGGAGGAGGGCATGGAAGGCTTCACTGAGGGCGATAAGCGCGTGCACGCCGGCTCGCGCTTCAGCGCCGTGCGCGACGCCGTTTTCGCCAACCCGTATCAAAAGGTATGGGGAGCGAAAGGGAACGCGCCGCTCGAGCGCTTTCCGGTCACGCTCGGGCCGTTGATCAAAGGCATGCTGCCCGGCGGCGGAACGTGGCAGTTCCTCGCGGCAGCGCGTCGTGTCCTCGCTTCCGATTCTGACCTTCGCTGGGGCCCGGACGGGAAAGGTTACCAACGCCTCCTCCACACGAACGGCATCATCATGACCGGGCGGTGGGAAATTACCGACGATACGCCCTATAGCGGCTACTTCCATAACGGGAGCCGCGGCCTGATCATCGCCCGCTATTCCACGTGCTGCACCGAAACGCGACGCGGCAACATGCGCTCTCTGTCGATGATCGGCCGCATCTACCCCACCACCGATCCGAACCATCCTGAGCCGCTGCCGACCGCATGCTTCATTACCCAGGAAGATATCGGCGGCGAAGTCACGGCGAACATCAATGACGCCAGGCTGCGCAACGCGCCGAACACTACCGTCACCCGCCGCGGCAGCGGCATGCCCATCCTTATCCTGTCCGGGATTGTGTTCAAAAAGGCCGAGAAACAGCCAACCATCCGGCAGGTCTACCAGATCGCCGAGCTCGGGAAACCCCCTGCCGAGCCGACGCGCGCCCCCGAGTTCATGCAGCTCACGGTTGCCGGGGGGCAGCCGGTCATCGCCGGCGACAACCTCGACTTCCGCGACGAGATCATGGCCCACATCTACGATCCGGGTGACCCCACGCCGAAACGCAAGCTCGTCTTCAACATCGAGACCTCCGACACCGGCACCACACACGGCACTGCATTCAAGGAACGCCGCGACATCACCAACTGGAAGAAGATAGGAACCATCACCTTCGACGCCGCGGTGGTCTCGTTCAATGGAGATCACGTGTTTCATGTGAACCATCCGGCATGGCGGGAGGATCGGAACGACCCGCGGACGGTGGTGCAGAAGTAGCAAAGCCCTTATCCTCTCCTCAGCCATGCACGAGATCGACAAAATCATCGCCGTCTGCCGTTCGGTGATCGAGGCCGGCAGCCGCGGAGTGCTGGTCACTGTCGTCCGGACGCAGGGATCGACGTATCGGCGTGCTGGCGCGCGCGCCGTGATCGGTGAAGACGGAACTCTTGCCGGTGCCATCAGCGGCGGTTGTCTCGAGCGCGACCTCGGCGAACGCCTCTCCGTCTGGCTTGCGGACATGTCTCCGCGGCTCATCACCTACGATTCCACGCGCAGCGACGATCTCATCTTCGGCCTAGGTCTCGGCTGCCGCGGCATGCTCGACCTTCTCATCGAGCCGTTCGACGCACAGCATCCGCCGCGGCTCGTGACCGACTTTCATTGGAATGGGCTGGAACCGGCGGAGTGGACGACCATCCTCCCCAACGGCGAGTCGATGATCGAGATCCTTCGTCCACCGCGCGCAGTGGTCATCTTCGGAGGCTCGGATGCGGAGCCGGTCGTGCAACTGACTCGTGCGATTGGATGGCGCGTCGAAGTGATCAAGCCGCGAGCACCGTTCGATCCGCGCGGCTTCGATGCCGCCGTCGTGATGACGCACAACTTCGGGCGCGACGCCGAGATCCTGCGCCAGCTCCTGGCGTCGCCGATCCCGTACATCGGCCTTCTCGGTCCGAAGTCGCGCGGCGAGGAGTTGCTCGCGGAGATCGGAGCATCGAAGGACGCCCGACTGCACAGTCCGATCGGCCTCGACCTCGGCGCCGAGACACCCGAGGAGATCGCGCTATCGATCGTGGCCGAGATTCAGGCTGTCTTCGAGCGCCGTTCCGCGCGCTCGTTACGCGAGCTCGCGACGCCGATTCACGAGACCGTGGACAAACCGGCGTGCGCGTAGTCGCGATCGTCCTCGCTGCCGGATCGTCGACGCGCCTGGGACGGCCGAAGCAGTCGATCGTGCTCGATGGCGAAACGCTGTTGCAGCGCGCCGAGCGCGTGGCGCGTGCGGTGGCGGACGAAGTCATCGTCGTCACCGAGGAGCTCAATCCCGATGCAGCCGAGGGGATCGCATCGTCGATCCGGACGGGAGTGCGGCTGGCCGGCGATGATGCGCGGATACTCATCACGCTCTGCGATCAGCCGCTGATCACGGCCGAACATCTTCGCGCTCTTCTTGGCGTCGACGCTCCCATCGTGGCCACCGGTTATGCCGGCACCGCCGGAGCACCCGCAGTCTTTGCGCCATCGCTGATACGGGAGTTGCTCGCCCTTCGCGGCGACCGCGGTGCGCGCGCCGTCATCGAGGCTCATCGCGACATCGCGAAAGTGGTTCCCTTCGAAGACGCAGCAGTCGACATCGATCGAGAGGACGACGTCCGCGAGCTGCTCTCTCGCGTCTCCGCCGGAAAACAGTGAACCACAGAGACACTGAGGGCACCGAGTTGACTGCGGCTCGGTGAATTCTGAGCCTCTGTGGTGGACGGTTTTTGTGATTCCGGCGACTACACCGATAACTGACGGATGGCCATTGTTTTTGCCAACAGTCAGGTGTACATTTCCGGAATAGCTTCCGCGTTCTTAACTGACTGATTCCTGCCTCCGAAGGGTCCGAGGAAGGGAGAGAAGCAATGGTTGCAATCGTCCACCACCATATCCTTCCACGAGTTTCGACCGGCGTGAACGACTGGATCCCGGACTACCCGAACCCTGCGGATTTCCAGTTCGACTACTACAAGCTGCTCGCATTGGCCGCGTCGAATGATGGTGGCATCGGCAGTGCCCCTGGGCCGGGCATCAACGTGGCGGTCGTCGGAGCGGGAGCGGCCGGCATGACCGCGGCCCGTGAACTGTTCCGTGCGGGCTACAACGTCACGATCTTTGAAGCCAGCAATCGCCTCTGCGGACGTCATTGGACCGTTCAGGGAAGTGCGGCCACCGGAATGGAACTGGGCGCCATGCGCTTCCCGTTCTTTCCTGCGCCCGGAGCCAACAACTCGGTGTTCGAGTACTACTTGCGCACCGAGGCCGACGCGATCATCTTTCCTTTCCCCAATCCCGGCTCCGCGCCGAACGACACCGGAATCTATCTTAGCCAGGGCTATGGACCGAACGATCAGTTCTATCCGACGCCAACGATGATCTCCTGGCTGTACGGCCAGGAAGCGCCGGACAACCCTGCCCTGGCGGCCGTCTCCACCCTCGTCAACAACTTCATCAACTTCTTCACCGGAGTCGTCGGCGGCACGAACGACAACCCGGGCCTTTACGCGAGCCCGGACTGGCCGGTTTACTGGGCGCAGATTGCCAACAACTACGACAAGATGTCGTTCTCCGATCTCGTCTTTTCGCCCGCGATCAACAGCTACAACAACGACGGGTGGCTCGGCGGGTTCGGTATGAACGACGCGCAGTCGCAGCTCTTCTATACGATCGGCGCCGGCGACGGAAGTTGGGGAGCGTTCTACGAGATCGCCGCGATGTGGTTCATCCGCTGTGTCATGTTCGGCTTCAACAGCGATCTCCAGACCCTTACCGGCCTGAATGGTGCGTCGAGCCTTCCCTATTACAACGACTGGTTCCTCAACGATTCAGCCGGCAACCGCCTCCCGGCTCCGCTTTACTCCGGCATCCAGAGTCTGGTCGAATGGCTGTTCTACAATCCGGCGCCTGGCGCAACCCAGTCGCTCTTCAATGCGGTCAATGACGGCGGCGGCGCTTCCCTCTTCATCAACCGCGCAGTTCAGTCGATCACCTGGAATGACTCGAATCTCATCGTGCATGACCAATCGGGGAGCGACACGGCATTCGACTATGTCGTCGTGACGCCGGAGATCTGGGCCTCGCAGCTCGGGGTCATCTTCAAAGGATTCTCGCCGAACGACATGCCGTCGACGACGCTCGCCGCGCGCGACCAACAGCACATCATTGCCAGTTGCAAAGTCTTCTTCCCCCTTACGGAACCGTATTGGGAGGATCCCAACTGTGCGATCCCGCAAGACATCGTCACGGACACGTTCGTCCAGGATGCCTATGGGATCAAGTGGCAGCCCAACGACACCGGGGTACTGCTGGCCAGTTACACCTGGGAGGACGACGCTCTCAAGCTCCTCCCGTACAACGATGCGCAGGTCGCACAAATGGTGTTGGCTGAGCTGGACAGGATTACGACCACTACGCTGGGGAACGATCAAACGGTCAGCCAGTACGTCACAGACCTCAATGACGCCGTCGTGTTTCAGTGGTCTCAACAGGTGGGCTACAACGGCTGCGCGAAGCTCTATCGTCAGCGCGATTGGACGCAGAGCTATTCGCTTCTCGCCTATAACCAGCAACTCAGTCACAGCTCGAGGCTCTATCTGGCCGGGGAGACGTTCGGCGTAGAAGGAGGCTGGACGGAGCCGGCGTTGCGCATGGCGCTCGATGCCGTAATCCGCATCATTCAGAACTCCGGCGGCTCGTTCGTGCCGGGCTTCGATGTCGCCAATGACTATCCGAGGTTCGATGTGATCTTCACGCCCAACTACAATTACAACGTCTCGGTCAATCCGCCACCCAAGCCGAAACGCACGACTTCCTGATTGCGACCAATGCCGGTGCTCGATCAGCTGCGCGGCACCAGCTCCTGCGCCATCTACTATGCCTCAGAGGCGTATGACGGCGAGCAACCGGGTGTCGTCGGAAGACAGTCCGCCGGAGCCGGCTTTCTCGAGGCTCTCGTCCGCTACGGCTCACAGGATGAGCTCTTCTGCCTGACGGGCCAGCAGACCCAGTTCAACGAGTTTCAACGCAAAGTGAGCACGCTCATGGCGGACCCGCCGCCGAGCACCTGGATCCGGCCCGATGATCTGGAAACGCTCGGACGGGCCGGATGCGTCTATAACCCAGGTCCGATCATCGCCGAGATGGCATGGTTGCGCCGTTACGGCGACGAACGGCTCTTCAGCATCTGCGGCATCACGCATTCCGTCGCCACCGACCGCGCCATACGGGGCATCCGCGATTTCCTGACCGCTCCCACGCAGCCGTGGGATGCGTTGGTGTGTACGTCGCAATCGGCGCAAGCGGCCGTAAACCGCATTCTGGAGTCGTGGACCGATTACCTCTCGCGCCGCGGCTTTCACGTTCCCGAGAGTCCGATGCGCTCGTGCATCATCCCGCTCGGCGTCAACATCGACCGCTTCCGGCGTGACGCATCGGCAATCGATCGCGGCCGTGCGTTGCGCGCGAAGCTTGGCATCGGAGAAGACGACGTCGCCGGGCTCTATTTCGGACGGCTCAACTTCCTCTCCAAGGCGCACCCGACGCCGATGTACCGCGCCTTTGAGCTGGCGCAGCGAACGATGCCGCCAGGGCGGTTGCACCTCATCATGACCGGGCAGTTCAACGACCCGCGCATGGCACCTCAGTTCGAGGCTGCGCGCCAGCGCTTCTGCCCCTCGGTACGCGTACATCTCGTCAATGGAGCCGATGCCGACGCGGCCGACTCCTGGTTCGCCGCGGACTTCTTCATCTCGCTCACGGACAACATTCAGGAGAGCTTCGGCCTCACGCCCGTCGAAGCGATGGCCGCCTCCCTCCCCTGCATCATCAGCGACTGGGACGGCTATCGTGAGACCGTCGTCGACAGCGAGTCGGGGTTCCTGATCTCCACGACGACGCCTCCGCCCGGTGCCGGGGTCGAACTGGCCAACCAGTTAGCCCGCCGGGCGTTCGATCACTTCAGCTACATCGGCCTGGTGAGCCAGAGCACCGCGGTCGACATCGATCAATGTGCGCGGGCCATCATGACGCTGGCGGGGAACGCCGGCCTGCGGCAGCGGATGGGCGAAGCGGCTCGAAAGCGCGCCGAGAATGTTTATGACTGGCGCGGGATCATCAGGCAGTATCTGGCGCTCTGGAGCGATCTCGGTGCATTGCGCGCTTCGGCGCCGGCGACAGGACTGCGCGAGCCGAACGCGACCGTCCACCCCGACTATCCCGATCCCTTCTCGATGTTTCGCGCGCATCCGACTCGCGTTCTCGGATCCGAGGATGTCGTGCGGCTCGCCGATCTCGACGGACGATTCGTCCTCGCTCAGTTGCGCAAGAACGCGATGCATACATTGGCGACGCCCAGTCTGCTGGAGAGCGCCGCGATTGACGCGCTCATAGCGGCGGTGGAGAGCGGACCAAAGAGCATCGCGGAGCTCGGCGGACTGAGTGGAGCCGGCGATTACGCCCGGATGCTCCGTACGATCGCCTGGCTATACAAGTACGGCATCGTCTCCCTGAGTCCGTCCGTCGATTGAGGCCGCCATGACGACGGTTTGCTACATCCTCAGTCACTACATCAGCCACCGGCAGGCAGGCCTGCAGTTCCAGGACTGCTTCCGCCGGCTCGGCGTACGGCTCGTCGAAACACCAGCCGAAGCGGATCTGGTCATCATTCATAACGAGCCGTGGAGCGTGGCCGGGTACTACCGGGTCTTCCCCGAGCTCAGGGAAAAGCGCGTCGTCACCTACGCAGTATGGGAAACCGACCAGTTGCCGGAGTCCTATCGCTTCAATCTCTCGCTTTCCTCCGAGATCTGGACCTGCTCGGGCTATAGCCGGGATGCGCTGGCTCAGTCGGGCCGCCCGGTGTCGGTCGTCCCTCACGTCGTTAGCGTCCCGGAGCCAAATGCGGAGGCCGAACGGAGAATGCGCGAGCGCATCGGTATCCGCGACGGCGAGATG
>DATLVW010000386.1:0-20772 GCA_035577085.1 Thermoanaerobaculia bacterium | reverse complement strand
ACATCGTTCCCATCGCTCGCGAGTTGAGCGCGGACGCCATCACCCCTGTTGCGGCATTCGCCGCCCTATCCGGCGACGGCGAGGCCTTTCTGTTCGAGAGCGTCGAACGCGGCGAAAACGTCGGCCGCTACTCGTTCGTCGGCTTTGAGCCGCGGCGCAGCCTTCGCTTCGACGAGTCGACGCCCGATCCGGTCGGCGTGTTGAACAACGAGCTGCAGCCGCTGCGCGTTTACGGCGAGGAATCGCTTCCGCCGTTCTTCGGCGGCGCCGTCGGTTTCTTCGGCTACAGCGTGGCCGGCTGGATCGAGCGCATCCCCGATTCGTATCAAAACGAGACCGGCATCCCCGACGCGCGGCTGATCTTCTTCGATAACGTCGTCGTCTTCGATCACGTGAAGCAACGCCTGTACGTGATCGCCAGTCTCTTCACGTCCGATGCGCATGCGTCGTTCGAGGAAGCGAATGCCCGCCTCGACAGCGCCATCGAGCGGTTGCGCGCCGCGCGTGTGGAGCTGCTCGCGTTCCCCGAGCACGTCGTCGACGTTGCATTCACGCCGAACATCCCGCGTCCCGATTTCGAAGAGGTAGTGCGCGCAGCGAAGGAAGAGATCACAGCCGGCGAAGTCTTTCAAATCGTCCTGTCGCAGAGCTGGAGCACTCCATTCCCGGAATCGGAGGCGCTGACGCTCTATCGCGTGCTGCGCTCGGTCAACCCATCGCCGTACATGTTCCTGTTGCGCACGCCGGAGTGCACGCTCGTCGGGGCGTCTCCGGAGATGCTCGTCCGGGTCGACGGCACGCGCGCGGAGACGCGCCCGATCGCCGGCACGCGCCCGCGCGGTGCGACCGAGGAGGAGGATGCAGAGTTGGAGCGCGCGCTCGTGGCCGATCCGAAAGAGCAGGCCGAGCACCTCATGCTCGTCGACCTCGGCCGCAACGACCTCGGGCGCGTCTGCGTGAGCGGATCGGTGTCCGTCTCCGACTTCTGCCACATCGAGCGCTACAGCCACGTCATGCACCTCGTCACGAACGTCGAAGGAACGCTGCGCGACGACCGCAGTCCGGTCGATCTCTTCCTCTCCTGCTTCCCGGCTGGCACGCTCACCGGCGCGCCGAAGATCCGCGCCATGCAGCTCATCGACGAGCACGAGACCACACGCCGCGGTCCGTACGGCGGCGCCGTCGCCTACTTCGGATTCAGCGGCAACATGGACAGTTGCATCACCATCCGCACAATCGTCCTCGCCAACGGCAAGGCGTCGGTGCAAGCCGGCGCCGGCATCGTCTACGACTCCGATCCCGCGCGCGAGTACGAGGAGACGATGAGCAAGTCCGCCGCACTAAAGCTAGCGATCAGAATCGCGACGACCGTCTTGAACAAGCCAACATAGCGCCATCCAAACGTAGCGCCGGCCGCTGGCCGGCTGTTCCGCCGCCGGCCCGGCGGCGACTCTTCGCGGCTTGTGGAGTGTGCTCGATACAATGCGCGAACCATGCTCGTCGCGCTCACCCGTGCCGTCCCGCAGGCGATCACCCGCTGCGAACTAACGCACATCGATCGCAACCCGATCGACGTGGATATCGCGAGGAAACAGCATCAGGCGTACGAGGCCGCGCTAACCGACGCCGGCTGCAGAATCGAGCGACTGCCTGCCGCCGACGAGCTACCGGACTCCGTCTTCGTCGAAGACACGGCGATCGTGCTCGATGAGATCGCGATCATCACACGGCCGGGCGCAGAGTCGCGAAGGCCCGAAACGACATCAACCGCCGCCGCGCTGCGCAACTACCGCGAGCTGGTTTTCATCGAGCCACCGGCGATTCTCGACGGCGGCGACGTGCTGTGCATCGGCCGAAAGATCTTCGTCGGCCAGTCCACCAGAACAAACGCGGAAGGCTTCCGGCAACTTTCAGCCGCACTCATCCCGTTCGGCTATTCCGTCCGAGCCGTCACCCCCCGGGGATGCCTTCATCTCAAATCGGCCGTGACCGCGTTCTCTGACGATGGCGTGGTCCTCAACCCGGAGTGGGTCGATGCATCGCTGTTCGATGGAATGCAGGTCATCGCCGTCGATCCCTCCGAACCGTCGGCCGCGAATGTCCTCCGCGTTGGCGACGTCGTGCTCTGTGCGGCCGCCTTTCCCCGAACCGCGCAGCGTCTTCGTGACGCCGGCGTCAACGTGCGGACGGTCGATGTCTCGGAGCTTGCGAAAGCAGAAGGCGCGCTGACGTGCTGCAGCATCGTTGTGGCGAGTTGAAGAGCAGGAGACGGTTCACGCGAAGACGCGAAGACGCGAAGTCGTTTCAATCTCAGCTCCGCGGTCTCCGCGTCTCCGCGTGAAACCGTCTCCATCGACTGTCGCTACCTCGCCCCAGCGTTTCCCTCTATCCCCACGAACCGCACCTTCGTCGCCCCGAGCGTGTGCAGCAGACCCGCGATCCTCGCCTCGGCGTTCTGTTGCGCGAGGGGGAGGATGCCTTTGTGGACCGCTTCGTTGCGGATGTTCTGTTCGGCGTATTGGCGTGCGCGGCCTTCCATGCCGATGTCGGCGCGGCGGAAGACGCCCGTGCGGCGGCCGGTGACGCGCGTCGTGCGGTTGTCGATGCGCGAGACGAGGAGTTGGGGCGGCGGGAGGCGTACGACGATCGTGCCGTCAGGCTCGCGGCGGACATCCTCCTGCTTCAACTGCGACAGGTCGACGCCGGCGATGACGTCGCCCGTGGCATAGAGCGTCAGCTCGTCGCCGGCAAGCGCGTTCGGAATCAGGTCGTAGGTCTGCTTGACCGTGCTGATGCTGGTGACGCGCATGGTTGCGGTCTCTAGGCGGTTGAGGTCGCGGACGCGCGTCACGAGCGTTCCCAGATCGACCGTTTCCTCCTTCGAAGTCACGGCGCTGACGACGGCCTGATCGATCCGGCGAACGAGAAACCAGACGGTCGCCGCCGCGATGGCCACGATGAACGCCGTAGCGCCGAGAAGGGTCAAAATCTGTCGTCGTCGCGTCATGGATTCCAGAATTTCGTTTGCTTTTGGAATTTTCTGCTATCCTTCCGCTCTCCCGGTAGGATCCAAGGAAGAATTCAAGGGTACGGCGGCCCTTCCGGCCTTCGGCCTTTCGGAATCAGAATCAGAGACAAACTCTACATCCCGCTGTCTCTTCGCAGGCGCCACTGCTTCTCGATGTGTCCGGCAAAGCTTGATCTGCCGGTTTCGAGCCACTCGGTCAGGAGGTCGATGCTGATCTCGTCGAGCGAGTCGATGATGCCGAGGCTGGCCGCCTGCGCCACCCGCTCGATCGGCTTCTCGAGTTGTGCGATGACTTTGGCCGATCGGGTCAGGCGCCAGGCCAGGTCTTCGTCGCGATTCATCGCCAGGATTCTGTTGGCGAGGAGCGTCAGCAGCACCGCACCGTTCCAGTTGGTGTGGCGGTCCCATCGCGGCGGAATGACGAAGTCCTCGGCGTTGATCTCGCCCGCCAGCGCCGCGATGTGGCGCTCGGTCGCCAGGCGAATCGGCCCGAGGTCCGCGTGGAACAGCATCTCGTAAGTGTCGTTCTGGTCGTCCCCGGTGAGAGATCGCGCAAGGCCGTTCCGCGCCGTGGCGTCGAGCTCGACCGGCACTCCGGCGAAGAACGAAGGGGCATACTTCTTTGCTAATTCGGCGAGCTCGGCCAACGCGGTGAGATCGGTCGTGACCGGATAAATGATCGGAACCACGACGCCCCACCGCAGTCCCCGTTCCTTTGCCTCGGCGAACAGCATTTCGATTCGCGGAAACTCGAGTGGCCAGGGCGCGACAGCGATGACGGCATCATCCTGAACTTCTGCCGGCAGCTCGCCGCGCGTGGAAACGAGGTGCAACGCCGCCACCTGCTGCTCGGCGCAAAACTGCAGCGCTTCCTGGCCGCGCCTGAAGATCACCTCGGCGAACTCGGTAGCATCGATCATCACCGGCGCATGCAGCGGATGACGCGTGGTGGTTCGCTCGAGGTCGTCGCGCACGTTCTCGCACACCGCCACCTCGAAACGGTCCGCGCACGACGCGCGCAGATCGATGTAGTCGATGGCGATCGGGGCGGCGCGCCGCGGACTGTAGGGCGCAATCGTCGTGGCCGCCCAATACGGCGGCTCGGCCACATGCGCGCGGGTGAGCTTCAGATGCTGCGTCTTCTTGTAGACGATCAAGCCGCGACAGTGTAATGCGCGTCTCAGCGCCGGAGGTATGGCGTGACCAGCGATTGCACGTACTTGGCGAGCATGTCGAGCTCGAGATTCACCCGGCCGCCTTCGGCCGCGTCGCCGAGGTTCGTGCGCGAAAGGGTCTCGGGGATGAGAGCCGCGCCGAATGTGGCGCCATCGGGTTCCACGACTGTCAGCGACACGCCATCGACGGCGATGGAGCCTTTGTCGACGATGAGCGCCGCATACTCGGCAGGATGGCTCCAGCGATAGACCGCGAATGCGCCCTCGCGCTTGATCGACTGCAGCGTTCCCACTCCGTCGACGTGTCCCTGCACGAGATGCCCGCCAAGCCGGTCGCCGAGGGCCATCGCACGCTCGACATTCACGCGCGCGCCGCGAACCAGAGCGCCGAGCGTCGTGCGTGCGAGCGTTTCGTTCGAGACATCGGTGAGGAGCGATCCGTCATCCTGCGGAAGAACAGTCAGGCAGACACCATTGACGGCCAGGCTCTCGCCGCGGGTGAAGGGCTCCGCATCCTCGGTGCGCAGACGCAGTTGCGCGCCCGACTCGTTTGTGACGAGCGATTCGATGATGCCGGTGCGGTGAATGATGCCGGTGAACATTAGGGGGTGGGTTTTGGGGGGTGGGGGGTGGGAGATGACGTGTTCGGAGTTGATGGATGTGCCGTTGATCGGACTGGAGTTGCTGGTTCACTCCCACTCCCCACTCCCAACTCCCCACCCCCCGAATACAAAGTAATCATCAGATCCTCTCCCACAGTCTCGACGCGATCAAAGCGAAAGCGTGGAGCATCTGTCAACTTCGCGATGCCCTCGCCGCGGAAAATCGAAGGGGCCGTCGCTCCTTCGACGACCATCGGTGCGACGAAGAGGATCATCTTCTGCCACATCCCTCGACGGATGAACTCCGAGAGCACTGTCGAACCTCCTTCAACGATCACCGAGTGGATGCCTTGTCCGTAGAGACCTGCCAGGAGCTCGTCGAGATCGGCGTCTCGGGTGATGTGAATCGTCGGTCCGCCGTCGGTTAGAACGGTTGCATCAAGCGAAACAACGGAGCTGCGATCGAGGATGACCCGCGTCCAGCCTGCAGCAGATGTGTTCAAGCCGAGGCGGCGTGTGAGGCGCGGGTTGTCCGCGCGGACGGTGCCGCCGCCAACGAGGATCGCGTCGTACTCCTCGCGCAGGGCGAGACTCCTCTCGCGCGATGCTTCCGAGGTGATCCACTGGCTTTCGCCGGTCACGGTGGCCAGCTTGCCATCGAGCGTCATACCCGCTTTCAGCAGCACGAACGGACGCCGGTGCGTGACAGCGTGGATGAACGTCTCGTTGAGGCGGCGCGCCTCGGGTTCGAGCACGCCGGTAGTGACCTCGATTCCTGCTTCGCGCAGCTTCTCGATGCCGCCTCCGGCCGCATCGTGGGGATCGCGCATGGCGACGACGACACGCGCGACGCCGGCGTCGACGATGGCGTCGACGCAGGGTGGCGTGCGGCCGTGATGCGCGCATGGTTCCAGCGTGACGATCATCGTGGCGCCGCGCGCGTCGCAACCGCGCAGCGCCTCGATCTCGGCGTGCGGCTCGCCGGCGCGGTGATGCCATCCTTCGCCGATGACGTTCCCGTCGCGGACGATGACGCATCCGACCATCGGATTCGGACTCACGGAGTAGCGGCCGCGCGCAGCGAGATCGAGCGCACGTCGCATGAGGTCTTCCACGAGCGCGATTGTACGTGGAGAGAATGTCATCCTGTGGCCCCTCATCCGGCTTCGCCACCTTCTCCCCATCTGAGAAGCGATGGGGAGAAGGCGCTCGATTGGAGAGTTGGGGCTGATGAGAAGTGTTCGGTCTGAAAGAAACCGGCGCGCTGCTGAAAAACAAAATCCCCGCCACCCATGGTGACGGGGACTTGTGTTTCGTTCGCTGCGAGGTGGTTTATGGCACGTGGATGAAGCGGTAGCCGGAGATTGCGGCGCCGCCGCGACCGGCCGGCGAGGTCACATAAATACGCGCGGTCTGGCCACTCTTGAGGTGTTCGATCGCTGCGCGGAACTGCGCCAGGTTGCTGATCTTCTCGCCCTGCACTTCGCTGATGACGTCGCCCTCGCTGAGGACGTCGCCGGCGGGAGAGACTTCCTTGACGCTCGTCACGACGACACCGGAGACTGTGTCGGCCTGGCCGTACTGCTGACGCAACTGCGGCGTGAGCTCCTGAACGGACATGCCGAGTTTGTTGTGGGCCGGTGCGGCCTCATCGGGGGTAGTCACGTCCGGCTTATCGCCATCGAGGGTTCGCTCGATCGTCGATGCGGTCAGCGTTTTGCGCTTGCCGTCGCGGATGACAGTCAGGTTGATCTTGTTCCCGACCGGCTGGTACGAGATGTAGTCGATGAGCTGGCGGTTGTTGTTGATCGGGTGGCCGTCTGCCTCGACGATGATGTCGCCGGGCTGGAGGCCTGCACGCTCGGCTGGTTTGCCGGGCTCGATCGTCTGCACGAGCGCACCTCGTGTTTCCGAGAGATTGAAACTGTTCTTCACATCCTCGGAGACGTCGATGATGCCCATGCCGAGGTAGCCGCGCGTGACTTTGCCCTGCTTGAGCTGCGAGAGCAGGCGCTTGGCGGTGTTGATCGGAGTTGCGAAGCCGAGGCCCTGGGCGCCACCACCGCGGATGGCGGTGTTGATGCCGATGACTTCGCCGTTGACGTTCATCAGCGGGCCGCCCGAGTTGCCGAAGTTGATGGCGGCGTCGGTCTGGATGAAGTTCTCGAACGAGCTCGTCTCCTTGCTGAGGCCGAGGGAGCGGCCTTTGGCGGAGATGACGCCGACGGTGAGCGTGTTTTCGAACTGATAGGGGTTGCCGACGGCGATGGCCCAGTCACCCTTGCGGATACGGTCGGAGTCGCCGAGCGGAACGTACGGAAGAGCCTGGCCGGCGTCGATCTTGAGCAGAGCGATGTCGGTCGCCGGGTCGCGGCCGATGATCTTTGCTTCGAGCGTGCGGCCGCCGTTGCCGTTCTCGTCAGCGCCCATGTGAACCTCAACGGTTCGTGCGCCGTCGATGACGTGGTTGTTCGTCATGATGAAGCCGTCGGGAGAGATGATGAAGCCGGATCCTCCGGCGACCTGCTTCTGTTCGTCGTCATCGCCTCCCGGTACTCTTCCGTGAGGGCTCCGCTGGCCGTTGCCGTTGCCGCGGGGATCGGGGAAGAAGAAGTCGAAGGGATCGCCTCCGAACGGGGTGCCTTTGCGGAGGTCGCTGGTCTTGATGACCTCGGTCGACCGGATCGAAACGACGGCGGGCATGACCCGCGCCGCGACGTCGGCGAAGGACGGAATCGTGACCGTGGGGACCGGAGCGTTGGAAAGTGTTGCAGGAACGGCTGACGACTGCGCGTTCGACGCCTTCATGAAGCCGAGGTCGGCACTGAGCACGACTCCGAAGGCAACCGAAGCGATGATGATCGCAATCGTCGACAGAATACGTTTGGTGGTTGTGTGCATGTTGATGAGGCTCCTTAGAAAGAACGTGTAAATCGGTTATGTCTGGGATTGTCCGCCCATTTGCCCCGACTGGCCAATGGGCGGGAGGCGCTGCCGCCTTTATCCTTGAGACGAACGAGATCGCGAAAGGTTTCGCGTGGCCCGTTCGTCTGCGCTTACGAACAACACAACTGACCGTTGAAGCGTTCCGCCAAACGAAAAAAAGGCCCCGTTTTGCGGGGCCTGAGGTCAAAAAAGGCGGGTTGGGGCGGCCGTCAGACGACGGCACGCCTTCCCACGATTAAACGGTAGATAAACAGCAGGACGATCGCTCCGATGATGGAGCCGATCCAACCGGCCGTCTGTTCGTTGTGACCGAGCATCGAAGCGAGAAAGCCTCCGACGAACGATCCGGCGATACCCAGCAGGATCGTCACGATCCAGCCGCCCGGGTCGCGTCCGGGCATGAGGAACTTGGCGATCGCGCCCACTACGAGACCGAATAAAAGCCATCCAAGGATGTTCATTTTTTCTCCTTCAAAGTTGGCCAGCACACGTGGCCGGCATCGTTCTGTTGAGCAAGTGAAGTGCCATGGGAGGGGTGTGGGGAGTGGGGTGTGGGGAGTGGATTTGGGAGTTGCGTTTTTTGTGGGGTGTCGCGTTTCGGGGGTCGGGAGTCGGAGCTGGTGAACGGCGTCTCGCGGAGATGCGATGACGCGCGCTTCTTCACCGCAAAGGTTCAGTCCGGCTCCATCTCCGACCCCCGACTCCCGACTCCCGATCCACCATACTCGGTCTCTGCTCCCACTCCCCACACCCCACACTCCACCCCCCGAAACCACATACAATGCCCGCCTCAATCACCGAAACAGGAGATATTCAATGTCTGGAAACCTCATCGATTACCGGGTGGAAAAAGGGGTGGCGATCCTCGAGCTGAACGATCCCCCCGCCAACACCTACACCTATGAAATGAATAAGGAGCTCGATACGTGCATCCTCAACGCGCGTATGGATGACGACGCGTACGTCATCGTGCTCCGCGGCGCGGGCGACAAGTTCTTTTCGGCCGGCGCGAACATCAAGATGCTCTCGGAGGTCACGCCGCAGTTCAAGTACTACTTCTGCCTCCATGCGAACGAGACGCTCAACCGTCTCGAGCAGACGCCGAAGCTGGTCATCGCCGCGCTCAACGGCCACACCGTCGGCGGCGGACTGGAGATCGCCATGGCTGCCGACATCCGCATCGCGCTCAAAGGCGCCGGCAAAGTCGGACTACCCGAGGTCACCCTCGGCGTCCTCCCTGGCACCGGCGGCACCCAGCGTCTCTCGCGTCTCGTCGGCAAGACGAAGTCGATCGAGCTGATGGTCGAAGGTGGCCTCTTCGAGTTCGAGGAAGCTCTTCGCCTCGGCGTGATCAACTACCTCTGGCCGGCCGAAGAGAATGGGCAGAAGTGGTGGGACCGCGTCATGGCCTACGCCCAGAGCTTCTGCCCCCCGAACAAAGCATCGCGAGCCGTCGGCCGCATCAAACGTTCCGTGCAGAGCGGCTGGGAAGTTCCCTTCGAGTCCGCCCTGGCCATCGAGCGCGAATTGCAGCAGCAGCTTTTCCAGAGCGAAGATGCGAAGGAAGGCCTCAGCGCGTACAATCAGAAGCGCAAGCCGCAGTTTGCAGGGAAGTAGTACAATTACGCACTCACAGCAAAGGGTCTTCAGGCCGGGTGCCTGAAGACTCTTTTTGCTTTTGAGGGCAAACACATGGCCAGGATTTTCCTCCTCACCGCAACGATTACGTTCCTGTCCGCGCAGGCGATGGCGCAGACGGGATCATGTTCCGCCGGGATTCAGGATCCGCCCGTTTTTGCCCTCGTGACAGGCCCCGTTCGGGTTACGTTCAGGGACACCGTCAATGCTCTTCTGTCCGAACCGTCGGTGACGATTGCGGGGAACGAGATCACCGTCGTTCAGTCGGAGTTCGAGACGCTCGTGGCTCCGCCGGTATCGTGCAACAGCCAATCCGTCTTGCTCGGAGATCTGCCTTCCGGTTCGTACACGCTGACTTGGAAGTATCAGTCGCTCTCGCGCTCTCCGCTGGAGACCTTCCCATTCGCCTTCACCCTGCAGGACGCGTCGACCTGCGTTCCCGGCCTCACCATTCAGCCCCAATCCCCAGCCGCCGGCCAGCCGGTTTCGATCCTCTACACGGCGACGTTCCGAGGATTCCTGCAGACTCCGGATGTCGCAATCGACGGCAACCAGATCACGATCGATCAGCCTGCCGTCATTGCCGATCCGGCATTCGCCGGCCACGTTCCGTGTGCACGAGGAGTCGTTCAGTTCAAAGCACTTCAGGTGGGCTACTACATGGTTACGGTTCGGTCGAACAGCGGGGCACCAATGTCCGACGGCTTCGTCGTGAGTCCGGCCGTGAGAGCGCGCGCTGTTCGAGGGCACTGATCTACCTACAGATAACCTTGGGGCAACCTGCTATCATCGAGGCGGTAATGCACCGTCACCTCCTTGCGGCTGTCATCATCCTTTCTCTCTCTGCGTTTTCAGTCTCCGCCACGGAGCTCGAGCCCAGGACGATCGGACCGACCGCGGGCAACGTCTCCTTCGTGTCGTCTGCCTTTTCAGGCGGAAAGTTTCTTACCGTCTGGCGGCAGCTCTTCATGCCCACGGTCGGCATCTGGGGAGCCTTCAGCGACGCAGCCGGGAAACCTCTTGGGCCGTCCTTCGCAATCGTTCCCTCGACGAATGCGCAGTATTTGAACCTGTTCCCGAGCGGCAGCGGGTTCGTCCTCGTGTGGGATGACGCCAACCGCAGTTCACAGCTTTGTCAGATCGACGGCAACGGCAGGGTTACTGGGCAGAGAACGATCGGCCCGTCCGGCCTGACACGCGCGTACGCGATGCCTGGCCGGATCGTTTTCTCTCGCTCGGACGGCTCGACGATCGTCGACTTCGAGGGGCGGCCGATTCGGGAGCTGGCCGAACGCGCGTTCATCGCGGCTGGCCACAACTCGTTTTTCGCAGTCACGACCACAGCCGACTTGATGCTGACGCGCTACTCCGGTGACGGGCAGTCGCTGCAGCAATGGCTTCTCAAGCCCGACTTCTGCCACACATTGTCGACTTGCTGGTTCGTTGCCGCGGTTCGTGAGCTCGACTCCGGATCGATTCTCGTCGTCGTGGCGAGCAATGACCATCGCATCGAGACGCTGATCCTCGCGCCAGACGGATCCGTATCCGCACCCGTCGTGATCACGATGCCCCTGCTGGTGCTCTCGCGCGCCAGCGTCCAGCAATCGGGCACGCATCTCTGGCTTTTTCTCGCCGGCGTCCAGGACGGGGGAACAGCGCGCATCGAGGCGACAGAGCTCGATAACAAGGGAATGGCGTTGGGACCGGTGATGACGGTCATCGACTCGCTGCCGGAAACCGAGCAGGTCGTGTTCGCCGAAGGTGCCGGTCTTGTTTTCGCGGCGACGTCGCCAACGACTGCCGGCCGGCAGGTGCAGACATTTGTATTCAGAACTCTTTTCGCGCCACTGGGGCCCGAGATCATCTCCACGACGGCCAGTATTCAGGCGGATGCGCAGATCGCCTCGAACGGTTCCGACTTCCTGGCGGCCTGGAAAGATACGGATGGAACGCGAGGCTCACGCTGGCATTGGGCTCCGGTTGATGCGGCCGGCCGGCCGAGCGGTGCTGTTCTCGAGGGAGACATCGCCATTGTCCGGAAATCGCTCGTCAGCAACGGGCTCGATTACCTCATGCTCCTGGTTTCCTCGAATGGCCTGATCGCGCGGCGACTCGATTTCGACGGATCAATCCTGGGGGACACGCCGATCTTCGGTTCGTTTGTGAACCTCTCGGGCGCCGCGGCGGTTGCGACCGCGAACGGATACGTCATCGTCTGGTCCGCGGATTACACGATGTACTCCGTAACACTGACTTCGACCGGTGTCGCCGGACCGCTGCGGGTGCTCGCTCCATCGGTCCCCTCGCTGCCGGGGCGGAATCTTCGCTTCTGGCTGTCACCGGTACTGGCGTGGGATGGATCGGCGATCCTTCTCACGGCGGTATATGAGCAGGACATCGTCTTTGTCCAGACTGGGGCGGATACGACGCAGACGCCCTATGCCATGCTCCTGACCAGTGATGGTGTGTTGCAGGGCGGAAGCGAGACTCCGCTCGATCCTGCATTCATCGCTCCCTCGGCGGCCGCGAGCAGCGGCACGGAGTTTCTCGTCGCCGGTTCTGAAATCGCCCTTGTCCATCACAACGGCACGAAGCTTCAGGTTACCTATCCGATCCACAACTCCCTCAACGCCGGCGTCGTCTGGAGCGGCAGTGCATACGCCATCGCCCGCCTGGTGCAAGGCACAGCCATGGTCACACTGGTGGCTCGAGACGGCTCGATCCTCGGCACGACATTCCGCCGCGGGCCTGAGGACCTCGACGTGGCAGCCGACGCAGCAGGCCGTCTGGTGATCTCCGGCGTCGAATCGGACGGCCGCGGGCCACTCCGAGCGGTTGCCTATTCCGGGTCAGAGCTACAGCCACTCCCGATCGGCAGGTCGAGAGCCGCGGGGCACTGACCTCAGTCCAGGCGTCGTCTGTTATCGTTCCCTTCCCATGCGCTACCGAAACCTCCACGGCACCAACCTCCAACTCTCCGAGCTCGGCTTCGGCACTTGGACGCTCACCACCGGATGGTGGGGTGTCTATACCGATGATGAAGCGCGGCGGCTGATCTCGATCGCGATCGACGCCGGAATCAACTACATCGACACCGCCGACGCGTACGGCAACGGCCGCGGCGAGACCATGCTTGCGCCGCTGCTGGCCGAACATCCCGAGGTGATCGTCGGGACGAAGTTCGGCTACGACTTCTACAACAACCCCGAGCGCCCCCGCGGACAGCGTGAGCTGCCGCAGGACATGTCGCCGAAGTTCGTCCGCTTCGCCATCGAGCAATCGCTGAAACGCCTCGGGGTCGATCACGTCGCCATCTACCAGCCGCACAATCCGCGCGTAGTCACGCTGATGGAAGACGAGCACTGGGAGACGCTGGAGTCGCTCAAGAGCGAGGGGAAGATTCTCTCGTACGGCCCGTCGCTCGGTCCCGCCATCGGCTGGCGCGATGAAGGGATCTACGCGAACGCCGTCCGCCACGCCCCGGTGACGCAGATGATCTACAACGTCCTGGAGCAGGATCCCGGCCGCGAGTTCATCCTGGCTGCCGAGAAGGGGCCGTCGTACGCGGGCGTGCCCGAGTCGATGAGAGGAGAGCTGGGGAAGAAAGTCTGCACGCCGTCATCCGCGTTCGACGCGTCGTTCCGGGCGTGGAAAGCCGATCCCGATCCCCAGTTCCTCATTCGCGTGACGCACTCTTCGGGAATGCTCGAAGGGAAGTACACCCTCGACACAAAGTTCGATGAGACCGATCACCGCTCCCACCGGCCGCGCTCCTGGATGGTCGAGGGCTTACAGAAAGTCGATCGTCTGGAATCGCTCCGGAAGGAGCGTGGTGTGACGCTCGGCCAGTTCGCGCTGCTCTGGCTCTACGCGCACAAGTCGATGCTCTCCGCGCTGCCGAACATCTACGACGAGGAACAGATCCGCGAGTTCGCGGCCGCCTCGGACCACGCGCCGCTGACCGATACCGAGATGGAACGGATTCAGGAGATGTACGTCCGCAACTTCGACATCACGCCGTACGTGGAAGAAGCGGTGACGGCGTAGCGCCGGCTGCAGCGAACATAGTGCCTTCATGCGTAGCGCCGTTGGCCCGACGGCTGTACCGCCACCGGCTCGGTGGCGGTTTTCTTTTGTCGCCGGCGAGCCGCCAGCGGTCCAGCCGTCGAGCCGACGGCGCTACGCTCGCTCTCTCCTTTTGTTAGCATCGCGATATGACCGCAATCGCAAACGACTCCACCATCCAGAACAAGCTCTTCATCAACGGCGAATTCGTCGACGCGCAGTCGGGCCAGACCTTCGCCACTGCCAATCCGGCCACCGAGGAGAAGATCGCTGACGTGGCGTCAGCGGGGGAGGCCGACGTCGATGCCGCGGTGCGCGCTGCGCGCGCGCAGATGGAGCCTGGCAGCGCCTGGCAGAAGATGAAGCCGCGCGACCGCGCCAAGATCCTCTGGCGCATCGCCGACATGCTCACCGCGCGCGCGGGCGAGATCGGCCGCATCGAGACCATCGACAACGGTAAGCCGATCTTCGAATCGGAGTTCGTCGATACGCCTGCAGCGGCCGAGTGCCTCTACTACTTCGCGGGCTGGAGCGGGAAGGTCACAGGCGAGACGATTCCGATCGCAGACAACGCTTTCACCTACACGCTGCGCGAGCCGGTCGGTGTCGTTGGTGCCATTACGCCCTGGAACTTCCCGCTGATGCTGGCGGTCTGGAAGATCGCGCCGGCGCTGGCGTGCGGCAACACCGTCGTCATCAAGCCGGCGTCGAACACGTCGCTCTCGCTGCTGAAGTTCGCCGAGTACGCGAAGGAGTGCGGTCTGCCGCCGGGCGTGCTCAACGTCGTTCCCGGACGCGGCTCCGTCGTCGGCAACGCGCTCGTCGACCATCCCGCTGTCGATGCCATCGCCTTCACCGGCTCGACGGAAGTGGGGAAGGGACTGATGGCCCGCGCGGCGAAGACGCTGAAGAAAGTCTCGCTGGAGCTCGGCGGCAAGTCACCGAATATCGTCTTTGCCGACGCCGATCTCGAAGCCGCCGCGCGCGGTGCGCTCAATGCGATCTTTTACGGTAAAGGCGAGGTCTGTGCTGCCGGCTCGCGCCTGCTCGTCGAAGAAGGCGCACACGACGAGCTGATGTCCAAGATCACCGAGCGCGCCAACAAGATGGTCGCCGCCGATCCCCTCCACCCCAAAACCCGCCTCGGCGCACTCGTCTCCAAGGAACAGATGGAGACCGTGCTCTCGTACATCGAAGCCGGCAAGAGCGATGGCGCGAAACTCGTCGCCGGCGGCGAGCGCACCGACATCGGCACCGGCAAAGGCTACTTCGTCAAGCCGACGATCTTCGACGACGTCGAGGTCGGACACCGCATCGCCCGCGAAGAGATCTTCGGCCCCGTCCTGGCCACGATCCGCTTCAAAGACGCCGAGGATGCCGTCGCCAAAGGCAACGCCACGGTCTACGGCCTGGCCGCCGCCGTCTGGACTCGCGACATCTCCAAGGCCCACAAGATCGCTCGCTCGATCAAGGCCGGGACCGTCTGGATCAACAGCTACAACCTCTACGACCCCGCGCTGCCGTTCGGCGGCTTCAAAGAGTCGGGTTTCGGACGCGATCAGGGCCGCGACGCGCTGGAGAAGTACACGCAGACGAAGAGCGTGTGGGTGAACCTGTAGCCGGGCACGTATGGCTTCGAGGGTTCTCGGTTCCTCCGTTCTTCGCGTCTTCGCGTGAGCGTTTCGACGTAAGCAGGATCACGCGAAGCCGCGAAGAACGCGAAGAACGCGAAGAAGAAACTGATCGAAGGGCTAACGCACTGCAACGTCGCTCGACGGGCTGCGATTCACTGGCGCATTGCGTCGAAAAGTGCCGGTTCACGGTCAAATCGCCAATGTCGATGTTGACGCAATCATACTTGTAGTGGATTGCACCATACTGGAGCGACTTCTGGCAGTACTTGTATGGTTTGCGGTCACATTCGTGTGGCCATTGGTCAGACTTATTTGACGCACGGTCCAACTCGTATGATCACCGGAAGTACTTGTATGACCGGTCGTCGCACTTGTATGACGGTCTGTCACACTTATTTGATTGAAGATCACACATATTTGGCGCGCGATCATACTCATGTGATTCATCGTCATACCAGTGCGATCATGATGCCCCATCGCTCCCTGCGGAGGTCTTCGGTGGCCGTCGTTTCACGGCTTTTCGCTTGAGGAACCAGCGCTTCCCGTCTTTCGTCACGGAAATGCCGGTCGATCTGCCGTCTTTGCGGCGCAGCATCACCCGAACGGTGTTCACAAAGTTCCTTGAACGTGTCTTGAAGCCGCCGACACGGAGCGCGGCGGCAATCTCGGTCGAGTTCTTCGGCGTATCGACCGTTGAAAGGTAATGAGCCGTCGCCTCGTAGACGTCGAGCAACGTATATGGTCCGATTCTGCGCGGCAAGTTTGTCTGAGCGGCACGGGCAACGGTAGTTGCGGCGGCGCCCGGCGGCACGTTTGCCACTCCCGTTTCGCCGTCGCCCACGAGTGTGACTCCCTCTTCCAGCGCCGCGATCACGCGGTCGACGCGCGCGAGATCGGCCGCCAGCCGCTCCCGCTCCTGCAGCATCTCCGCGAGCACCTCGTCAATCTTTCCCATGGATCCGATCCTCCGCGATCTCCGCGTCTCCGCGTGAAACAAGACTCACTTTCCTGCCGTCACGGGAGGCTTCACGACGAGCATCACATTGTTCTCGCCGGGCAGCACCGAAGCGTTTGTAACGGCGTCGAGGCGGCGCGGGTTGAAGGTGACGCGCTCCTCCGGTGTTTCCAGCGTCCAGAAGCGTCAATGATGATCTTCGACTGGTCCGGCGCGAGTGTTCCGAAGGCGATCGTCTTGCGCCCGGAATCGATCCAGATCCAGCCGCGGGTCTTCCCGTCCGGAACGACGTCGATCTCATTCTTTGCGGCATCAACGCAGCGCCCGGCCATCAGATCGCTGCCTGGTGCACCGAGGCAGAGGCGCGGAGGCGGCAGGGGTGCGGTTTCCGTCGATGTGGCGGCAGAGATCGTGAACATCAACGCAGCGGTGATCATCATGGATTTCTCCTCACTGTCTTGAGACGGATTGGATCGCGCGAGGTTACAAGAGCCGTGATCGTGATGGGCAGCCGGGAGCTATACTTCCATCGTGCAGTTCGAGTGGGATCCGGCAAAGGAGCGGCGTAACCGTATCCTCCATCGGATCTCGTTCATCGAAGCGGCAACGGTCTTCGGTGATCCGCTGCAGTGGACCATCGAGGATCCTGATCATTCAACCGGAGAGGCACGCTATCTGACCACTGGTTTTTCGAATCGCCAGCGGCTGGTGATCGTGTCTCACACCTATCGTTTCCAGCGCGTTCGGATCATCAGCGCGCGGCTGGCAACAACTACAGAGCGCTATGTCTACGAAGAAGGCAACTAAGCCAGCATCCGACGAAATGCGGCCGGAGTACGACCTGCGTGGAGGGGTCCGCGGGAAGTTTTTCGCTGAGTATCAGAAGGGCACGAACCTTGTTTTGCTCGATCCCGACGTGGCGAAAGAATTCCGAGACTCCGAGGCGGTCAACCGCGCTCTACGGCAGTTTGTGGAGGAGCATCCATCGGCGAAGGCGCCAAAGCGGCGCGCGGGATAGACAACATCTCAACTTCCAGAGGTTCTTCTGGTGCCGCACCTCCCCGTCTGGCTCTTCCCGGGACGTCCGAGGGGTCTCGCGCTATCCTCGCGCCGGGAAGACAAACATGAGGTTTCGACCACTCAGATTCTGCGCAATCCTGATTCTGGGATTCGCGTCCACGGTTTCCGCCGCCACCGATCCAATCCTCCCGCACCAGACCTTCACGATCGACTCGAAGTTGCTCGGCGAAACGAGGCGCATCAACGTCTACACGCCGCCGGGTTACGAGAAGTCCAACTCACGCTACCCGGTGATCTATATGCCGGACGGCGGCGTGGACGAGGACTTCCCGCACGTCACCACCGACATCGACAGCGCCATTCGCGCCGGTGAAATGCGGCCGGTCATCGTCGTTGGTATCGAGAATACCGAGCGCCGCCGCGACATGACCGGGCCGACGCAGGTCGAGTCGGACAGGAAGATCGCGATCCACGTCGGCGGCTCAGCCAGCTTCCGCGCCTTCATCCGCGACGAGCTCATGCCGGTGATCCGCAAGCGCTTCCGCGGAAATGGCGAGAGGGCCATCGTCGGCGAGTCGCTTGCGGGACTCTTCATCATCGAGACCTTCTTCGAGGAGCCGAAGTTGTTCGATACCTACATCGCTCTCAGCCCCAGCCTCTGGTGGAACGATCAGGCCCTCGTGCACCGCGCCAGCAAGTGGTTGCGATCACGGCCCAGGCTGGCCGCGACTCTGTATCTTGCCACCGGCGGCGACGACGACCGCGGCGACACAGTCAAGGCGCTGGCCGCGATCCTTCGTTCCGATGCCCCGAAGAGACTGACGTGGTACTACGAGCCTCGGCCCGACCTCCAACACAGCACGATTTACAAGGGAGCCTCGCCCGGCGTGTTCCGCAAGCTTTTCCCGCCGAGGCGTTCCGATTCTGGGTAGTTGGTCAACTTGAAAACCGATCACCACAGAGACACAGAGGTCACAGAGATCCCCTCTGTGTTCTCTGTGTCTCTGTGGTTGCCTTTGCTTCGGCGACCACATCCACTTTCCAGGAACGGTCCCTGCTGTACAATCCGCAACTCTTTGAAGAGGAGACCTATGCGCAAGAACTTACTCATTCTCATTTCCATCGCCGTGCTGTCGTTCGGACTGCTCGGCTGTCCGCCGAAGGAAAACGGCGGGAACACCACCACGGCTGCCGGTAGCGGCGAGATCCTCATCGGCGAATACGGCTCGATGACCGGAGCGCAGGCTACCTTCGGCCAGTCGACGCACAACGGCATCATGATGGCTGCCGACGAGATCAACGCCGCCGGCGGCATCAACGGACGCAAGATCAAAGTCCTCAGCGAGGACGATCAGTCCAAGCAGGAAGAGGCGGCCAACGCCGTCACCAAGCTGATCTCGCAGAACAACGTCCTGGCCATCCTCGGCGAAGTGGCGTCCTCCGCCTCCATCGCCGCGGCGCCGATCTGCCAGTCGAACAAGGTGCCGATGATCACCCCGTCGTCGACCAACGACGAGGTCACCCGCAAGGGCGACTACATCTTCCGCATCTGCTTCACTGACAGCTATCAGGGCGAATACCAGGCCGTCTTCGCCGATCAGTGGGCCACCGCGAACAACAAGCCGAAGAGCGTGGCCATGCTCACCGACGTCAAGAGCGACTACTCGCAGGGACTGGGCAAGGTCTTCACGGCCAAGTTCACATCGCTCGGCGGGAAGATGGTCGGCACGCAGAGCTACGCGAACGGCGACAGCGATTTCCGTTCGCAGCTCACCGCGATCAAAGCGACCAACCCGTCGCTGCTCTACGTCCCGGGCTATTACACCGACATCGGTCAGATCGCCATCCAGGCGCGCGACCTCGGCATCACCTGCCCGCTTCTCGGCGGCGACGGCTGGGAATCGCCGAAGCTGATCGAGATCGGCGGCAAGGCCCTCGAGGGCTGCTTCTACACGAACCACTACTTCTACGCCGACCCCGCACCGGTCGTCGCCAACTTCGTGCAGAAGTACAAAGAGCGCTACGGGCAGACCCCCGACGCGCTGGCAGCACTCGGCTACGACGACATGAAGACGCTGGCCGATGCGATGAAGCGCGCCGGCAAGCTGGATGGCCCGTCGCTCCGTGACGCCATCGCCCAGACCAAAGGCCTCACCGGCGTCACCGGCACGATCACGATCGGCCCGGAGCGCAACGCCATGGGCAAGAAGCTCGTCATCGAAGAGATCAAGAACGGCCAGCTCACCCTGGCAGCGACGATCGATCCGGCCACGGGCGGCAAAGTCGAGATGAACACCGGAGCGGCGCCCGCGGCAGCGACGCCGGCGACGGCGACGAAAAAGTAGGATTCGGGCGTCGGTTATCGGGAGCCGGAGGTCGGAGATTTCTCCGGCTTCCGGCGCGGGAGTCGGTTATCGGGGGTCGGGTGTCGGAGGTTTCTCCGGCTTCCGCCTCCCGCAACCGGCGCACGCAGCGTAGTAACACGCGCGCTTTTTTCTCCGACCCCCGACCCCCACCCCCCACACCCGACACCAAACTTTATCTTTACAGGACACGGTCCGGCGGGTAGCGTTCGCCGGATCTTTTTTTGTAACGACGAGCACAAGTCTTGACGTTAGTCAGATTTCGGTTACCGTCTCGCCGACACCCGACACCCGACACCCGACACCCGACACCCGACACCCGACACCCGACACCATAGCGGCCACTGAATGCAGGAGATCCTCCAGAATCTGCTCAACGGAATTGCCGTCGGCGCGATCTACGCGCTGATCGCCCTCGGCTACACGATGGTGTACGGCATCCTGAAGCTCATCAACTTCGCTCACGGCGACGTCTTCATGCTCGGCGCCTTCGTCGGCTTCTATGCGGGCGGCTTCGCCGGGCGGCATCTCCAGACGCACGGCGGCCCCCTCGGCTGGGTCTACGCCGGACTGGTCATGCTCGCGGCGATGGTCGTCTGCGGTCTGTTCGGTTTTCTCAACGAGCGCATCGCCTACCGGCCCCTGCGCAGCGCACCGCGCATCGCATCGCTGATCACGGCGATCGGCGTCTCGTTCCTGCTCGAGTACGGCGGTCAGTTCGTCTTCGGTGCCGACCCGAAGTTCTTCCCGACGCTCGTGGAGAAGCACCTCATCAGCTTCGGCGGCGTGACGACGACGAACTACCAGATGATCGTGCTCGTCGTCGCGGTCATCTTCATGGGCCTCCTGCAATACATCATTTACGGCACGAAGTTCGGCCGGGCCATGCGGGCCGTCTCGTTCAACTTCGAGACCGCCTCGCTGATGGGCATCCCGACCGACCGCATCATCTCGATGACTTTCATCATCGGCTCGATGCTCGCGGCGGTGGCCGGCATTCTCTACGGCCTGTCGTATCCGAAGATCGATCCGCTGATGGGCATCATGCCCGGACTCAAAGCGTTCATCGCCGCCGTCCTCGGCGGCATCGGCAACGTGCCAGGCGCCGTGATCGGAGGGCTGATCATCGGCATCATCGAGTCCTTCGTCGGCGGCAGCCATTTCTCGAACTACCGCGACGCCATCGCCTTCATCATCCTGATTGCGATTCTTCTGTTCCGCCCGTCCGGGCTGTTCGGAAAGTATCAGGCGGAGAAAGTCTGATGAAGTCAGAAGTCAGAAGTCAGAGGGCAGAGGTGAACAAGTGCAATCGCACTTCTGCCTTCTGCTTTCTGCCTTCTAGTTTT
>DATLVW010000385.1:0-8370 GCA_035577085.1 Thermoanaerobaculia bacterium | reverse complement strand
GATCCTCTTCCCGCTCTCGTTTCAAGGACCGGGAGCGTTCGGCTCCCAATGGACCACCGAGAGTTTTCTGAGCTCCAGCGGATCTGCGGCGTATTTTCGAGACCCGCTGCCGTGCGCCGGCTGTTCTTCCACATTCACCCTCGGCACCAGCCGGCTGACCAACGATGGCAATCCGTGGGGGCATGTGCTGTATGCCCTGCGTGGTACGACGGGTTCGCTCGAGCTCGCATCGCGCATACGCGATACCTCGCGTCAGGCGATCACCGCGGGCACCGAGGTTCCGGTCGTGCGCGAGAGGGATTTTCGCGCGCTGCTTCGCTTCATGAATATCCCGGTGGATCCGAAGTACCGCGTCACCCTGCGCCTCTGGGCCCTCGGCGATTATCCTCAGTACAGCGTCGGCGTCGACGCGGTTCCAGCTCTGCAGAACGGAATCTCGCTGACGAGAATCACAGGAACGTCGATGTGGTTTGGCTCGATGGACGTCACCTCGATGATCAAGTTGGCAGACGGGAATCCGACCAACCTGCTCGTCACCCCGTGGCCCAACGGTGGGACGAATCTGCTCCCTGCGCCGCCAATCTGGGGAATGTTGAGCATCACGAACAACGACACGCAACAGGTAACGATCGTTTCATCGCAATAGGATTTGACATATGGATCTCAACGTCGACGACGCAACGGCGATCGCTGATTTTTTTCTAACCCTTCGCGAAGAGGAAGAGGGCGGCCTCCACATCGAGATGATGAGCCGGTCGAAGGGTCATCTGGCCGGCTTCCCGGCTTGGGACCACGCTGACCGCGATCTCCGTCACTTCACTCCCGACGACATTCCCCTCGGCGAAGAAGAGCCGTTCGAAGACGCCGACGAGGCTTGGCGCATCGTCATCATCGCCCGCGGCAAGGACGTCTTCGTCCTGGAAGGCGATGCTCCACGCGGCCCGCTCCCGCGCCGCTACCGCATCCCGCGCGATCAATACCTCACCGCCTGGAACGAGCTCATGGTCCGCTTCCACCCACCGCTGGCGCTGGAGGATGTGCTGGGCGGCGGGGACGATCAGCCGGACGCGTGAGTCTACGAGGCGCTGTCCGGCGAGCGCCGGATCGGGCGTCGGTGCGGCGCGAGTGGCAGCGCGAAGGAGGAATGATTCCGTAGACACGGCGCCGCAGAATACCGGTGCACCCCTCCCTGTTCAACGCCTGTCCATGAGCATTGACGTTTCCATCAACAAACCCATCCGCCGCGTCGGCATGATCTCCCTCGGCTGTCCGAAGAATCTGGTCGACAGCGAGATCATGCTGGGGCAGTTGCGTGAGGAGTCCGAGGTCGAGATCACGAATGATCTCGAAGCGGCGGACGTCGTCATCGTCAATACCTGCGGTTTCATCGACGCGGCCAAGCAGGAGTCGATCGACACGATCCTCGAGGTTGCCGAACGGAAGGGCAAAGGCCTGCAGCGGCTCGTCGTGACCGGTTGCATGGTCATGAAGTACCGCGCCGATCTGCAGCAGGCCATTCCGGAGATCGATGCGTTCGTCGGACTCGATTCGCTCGAAGCGATTACGGGTGCGGTGACCGGCGTCATCGACGATGCCGCACCGGCGCGCAGAAAGATGTCGGTCCGGTTGTACGAAGATCTCCCGCGCGTGCTCGCGCAGGGGACATCGCACGCCTATCTGAAAGTCTCCGAGGGCTGCTCGAACCCCTGCACGTTCTGCGCGATTCCGCAGATGCGCGGCAAGTTCCGCAGCCGTGCGATCGCGTCGCTGGTTCGCGAGGCGCAGGCGCTCGAAGCGCAGGGGGTGAAAGAGCTCTGTCTCGTCGCCCAGGACACCACGCGCTACGGCGAAGACCTCGGCATCCCGAACGGTCTGACCTCGCTCGTACAGACGCTGCTCGCCGAGACCGGCTTCCCGTGGATTCGGTTCCTGTACGCGTATCCGGGCTCGATCGACTGGTCGCTCTTCGAGTTGATGGGGCGCGAGAAGCGGTTCGCCTCTTATTGCGACATCCCGCTGCAGCACGTCTCGGCGAACGTTTTGAAGATCATGCGTCGTCCCGGATCGCCGTCCGACTACCGCGAGATGGTGACGCGCATGCGCGATCTGGTGCCCGACCTGTCGCTGCGCACGACGTTCATCACCGGGCATCCCGGCGAGACGCCGCACGATTTCGGCGAGCTGCACGAGTTCGTGGAATGGGCGCAGTTCGATCAGATGGGCGCGTTCGTCTACTCGGCCGAAGATGCGACGATCGCCGCGCGGATGCCCGATCTGCCGACGCGCAGAACGGCCGAACGCCGCCGCGAGAAGTTGATGGAGATGCAGCAGGAGATCTCGCGCTCGCGCAACGAAGCGAAGATCGGCGAGATATTCGACGCGCTGATCACCGGCGTTTGCGACGAGACGGAGCACTTGCTCGAAGGCCGCGTGATCGGTCAGGCGCCTGAGATCGATGGACGGCTGCTGATCAACGACGGCATCGAGCTGCTGCCGCGGGACCTGCCGGCGTTCGCGCGCGTGGCGATCACGGATGCGCATCCGTACGATCTCGTCGGCGCGGTCGTCGGCTAGCGGACGCCGCGGTCAGACCAGCGGCAGGCTTTCGATATCGCGAAAGTCGTCGCGATTCAGCGTCCACAATGCCGCGTCGCGGAGGATGGCCGTGGCCGCGATCGTAAGATCGATCTCCCGCCCGCGCGGGCGGCGAAGCTTGCGATATAGATTGGCCGCCACGTACGCTTCGGTTGCTCCGAAAACCACAGCCTGATCCTGAGGAAAAAGCTCTTCGCAGACATGGAGCTCTTCCGGCAGGCGCGGACCGCGCAGCCATTCGTAGAGGACGACTGCCGGCACGATCAACCTTTCTCCGGATTCGATGAAGTCCAGAAGGCGGGGGAGGGAACGGCGCGGCCCCGTCAGAGCATCGATCAGCGCGGACGTGTCGACGACGATCAACGTGAGCTCCTGCTCACTCCTCCGCGTCCGCCGGCGCGGCGAGCGGATCGAACCGCCTCAATCTCGTTCTCGACTTCTTTCAACGGACGCTTCGGGATGGTGGGAACCAACTCGCGAACCACCCGGAGCATCCGCTGGCGCTCCACTTCGCTGAGCTTGCCGGCGCGGTCGTGATAGTCGGCGATGGCATCGCGAACCACTTCGCTCTTGGGCTTCCTGAGGCGGTCGGAAACCGTGTTCAGCCGGCGAATGGTGATGTCATCGAGTGTGAAGGTAACCTTCTTTACCATAGCGACGGAATACTACCATACCGTGATCCGGCAGACAAAAAAACGGGAGGGCCGAAGCCCTCCCGTTCGTGACTGCGATGACGTGAAGAGTTAGTAGGTGATGCGGAATCCGAGGCGCGCCTGCCAGCGTGACGACAGATCGGCGATCGAGAACTGGCGTCCCGGGGTCAGCGATCCGAAGTTGCGGTTAGTCGTGCTGCCGGTGACGAACGTCGTGTTGTTCTCGCGGTAGATCGGCTTGCCGGTCGTTGGATCCTGGCCGAGGTAGTTCACCGGAGTCACGTTCTGGTTCGATACGAAGTAGACGTTTCCATCGCTCTTGCTGATGAAGTGCATCAGGTTGAGCATGTCGAAGTCGACTTCGGTGTGCATCACCTTGATCGGAAGCGTCAGCCCGTAGTGGAAATCAAGCTTGCGCGACCACGGCTCGAACGACTCGTACTTGTTGAGGATCCGAGCCTTGTTCGGGTTGATGCCGGCAAAGGTGAGGTAGTCCTGCAGGAGCTGGGGGTTGAGCGCCGTCCGGGTGCCGCATGGGTTGGTGGCCGTCGCCGCGGTGGCGTTGGACGGGCAAAGGATGAATTTGTCCGTACCGCCCGGTACGTACAGCAGATCGTTGCTGGCGTTCGTGTCGCGGTTGACGTCGAGGCCGGCCAGGTCGGCGCCGAGAAGCAGCGAGTACGGCCGGCCGCTCTGGGCGTTGAAGTAGAGGCCGAAGGTGTGGCCGAACGGTCCCGTGTGGAAATCGTAGGTTCCATTCAGGCTGATGCGGTCCTTCTGCTGGAAGGCGGACGTGCCGAGTGCGGGCGTGAAGATGTCGCCCATGTTGTGCTGGAAGCGCCAGTTCGAGATCGCACGGCTCGAGGTTGCGTCGAAGGCCGACTGCGCCCTCTGGTGCGCGTAGTCTCCGGAGAGCGTGATGCCGTTCGAGAACGGCCGGCTGAGCACGATGGTTCCCGTCTTTTCGCTGCCCTTCGTTGTATTCGTGAGGAAGGTGGCGTCGACGACTGACGTGCTGACGCGCGAATAGGTTGGGCGGCCGTCGAGAGGACTCGTGCCGGTCTGCTTGTCGTTCAGGTTCTGGTAGTAAACGTCTTCTTGCGTCTTCGAGTAGAGCACCTCGACGGTTCCGCGGATACCGAAGAAGAGCTCGCGGTCATAACCGAGCGTTGTGCGGAGGACGCGGGGGAACTTGAAGTGCGGATCGATCAGATCGACCGACAGCGGTACCGGCGCGGCGCCGGCGACGGAGTGCGGTTGATTCGCCGGGTCAGGGTTGAAGCCCGGGACCGGGCAGCCGTCAACCGTACGGCAAGCGAGCGCAATCTGCTCGACGCCGGTGCCGGCATACGCGTTGGACACCCAGACATACGGCGCGCGGCCGGCGAAGACGCCGATGCCACCGCGTACCTGCTGGGTTGTGCCGCCGCCTGGATTCCAGTTGAACCCGATCCGAGGCGAGAGGACGATGTCTTCCGCGGGGTGGGTTGCGGTATTGAATCCGAGGGCGGTCTGCACGATCGGGTTGAACGACGGCGTGTCGTTGAACCGCGGTTTGTCGGCGCGAAGGCCTGCCGTGACGGTGAGATTGTTGCTCACGTGCCACTGATCATTGACGTACAGGCCAAACTGCTCGGCGCCGAACGTCGTCGGGCGTTTCGGATCGGCGCCCGTGGCGAAGCTGAGGCGGTACTCGCAGTTGATCTTTCCACGTCCGGTGATGGTCTGTCCGCAGTTCGACGGGTTTTCGAAATCGTCAAGCCTCGGATAGAAGTAGTAACCGTTGAACTCAGAGAGGAAGAGGTTCTTGAACTTGAACAGCTCGTTGTGCGTGCCGATGACGATCGTGTGATTGCCTTTCAGCATCGTGTAGTCGTCAGTGATCTCAGTAATCTTCTGATCGAGCGAGTTGGCTCCCGAGAAGCGCTCGGTTCCAACGGTCAGGGTGGCGCTCTGGTTCACGCCGCCGATCTCGATGCTGGGGAAGTTGGCGCCCGGTGCGCGGATGTCTTTGATGGTCTGGTAGCCGAGACGAGCTTCGTTGAACGAGCCGGTCGAGATCACGCTGTTGAGCTGTGCGACCGTGGAGCTGGTGTGGTTCTGCTGCGTGTATTGCGTGGTCGGATAGCTGAAGAATGTGCCGCCGCGGTTGGCGACGACGTCCGTCGCGCCCTTCACGTAGTTGTTACGCAGCGTGAGGGCATTTCCGGCGGTGGCATTGAAGTCGAGCCGGCCGAAGAGAAGATCGGCGGGAGTCTGCTGCTGGATATCGCCGAGGCCACCTGGATCGAAGCTGTACTTGGTGATGAGATCCTGGCGCAGGCGTGCGGCGCTGCAGCCCGAAACTCCTCCACAGACGGCGTCCTGCGTCGTGTTGGTGTAGTTCGTCCCTGCGGATCCGTCGGCGGATGTGCCATTCGGTTTGGATCTGCGGTCGCGCTCTGCGTTGACGAAGAAGAAGAGCTTGTCCTGCACGATCGGTCCGCCGAGGCGCCCGCCGTACTGGCTGTAGTCGAAGTTGACGATCGGCTGTGCGGCAATGTCGGTCGCCGTACCACTGCCGCCGCTGACATAGTCTGCGTTCACAAAAACAGGGCGGTACTTGCCGACGTTCTTCTGGTTGCGCTTGGTGCCGAAGAGCGAGCCCGAGAGCTTGTTGCTTCCCGAGCGCGTGACGGCGTTGATGCCGCCACCGGTGAATCCGCCCTGGCGCACGTCATACGGCGAGACGACAAGCTGGAGCTGTTCGATGGCGTCGAGCGAAATCGGTGAGGCGTTCGACTGCCCGCCCGGAGTTCCGGAAGCGGCCAGACCGAACAGGTCGTTGTTCACGGCGCCGTCGATCTGGATATTGTTGTAGCGGTTGTTGCGGCCGGCGACCTGGAGGAGCGTCGCCGAGTCGTCGCGTGCATCGACGACGAAGTAGGGATTCGTGCGCGCGAAGTCCTGAAGGTTGCGGTTGACCGACGGCAGATCCTGGATCTGTTTCTCCGCAACCGTGGAGGTCGAGCCGGTGCGGTTGGGATTGATCACGTCGTCCGGTTTGGCCGTGACCGTGATCGATTCGCTGACCGCGTTGAGACTCATCTTCAAAGCGACTTCGGTGGTGGAACCGAGGTTGACCGAGACACCGGAGACGGTTTCGGGCTTCATGCCCTCGAGCGCGCCGCTGACTTTGTACGGGCCGCCGACGCGGGCGTTCGGAATCGTGAAACGGCCGCTCGAATCGGTCACCGCGGAGTAACGGGTTCCGGTGGGGACATGAATCGCCTCCACGGTAACTCCGGGTAGTGCGGCGCCGGAAGCGTCCGTCACGCCGCCGGCGATGTTGCCGGTGGTGACCTGTGCGTGAATCGTCGCGGGCATTGCGAGCGTGATGCACGCCACGACACTCACGACGAACATGAGTTTGCGGGCAAAACTCGGAATCCCGCGCGAATGAAGACTGCGATCGGACATAGAAATCCTCCTGTCGTGACTGGGTTGGGGGAACGTGGACTGTAGCCGTCTTTTTACACTACTTGCCTCAAAACGAATAGCGAATTTGAGGGATTTTGGAGCAAAGCGGGAATGACCCGCGAAAACGGTTTTTTGGATCAAAAAAACGTTTTACCGAAGCGGCTTTTTTCGCCTCAGAAGCTCTTCAAGAAGGCGTCGTTCGACGAGAACTTCTGCAGCCTTTCGAGGAGCATCTTCATCGCATTCAGCGGGTCGGTTCCGGCCAGCGCACGGCGCAACGTGTGCGTTTTCGGCAGTACGGTCGGAGGGAGAAGTTTCTCCTCTTTCCGCGTTCCCGTTTGTGCGATGTTGATGGCCGGGAAAATGCGCCGCTCGAAGAGGCCGCGGTCGAGCACGATTTCCGTGTTCCCGGTTCCCTTGAACTCCTGGAAGATCACTTCGTCCATGCGCGAGCCGGTGTCGACGAGCGCCGTGGCGATGATCGTCAGCGATCCCCACTCCTCGGCGTTGCGTGCCGCGCCGAAGAAACGCCGCGGTTTCTCCATCGTCCGTGCGTCGATGCCGCCGGAGAGGATTTTTCCCGAGCCGCGCTGTTCGTTGTTGTACGCGCGCGACATGCGGGTGATGGAGTCGCAGAGGATGACGACGTCCTGCTTCATCTCGACGAGGCGGCGTGCGCGTTCGAGCACGACCTCGGCGATCTGAATGTGGTTCTCGGCGGTTTCGTCCGAGCTCGAGGCCACGACTTCGCCCTTGGCCACGGAGCGGCGGAAGTCCGTGACTTCCTCGGGACGCTCATCAACGAGAAGAACGAAGAGGGTCACTTCGGGATGATTGAGATTGAGTCCGTGCGCAATGTCTTTCAGCAGCGTCGTCTTACCGGCTTTCGGCGGAGCGACGACGAGGCAGCGCTGCCCTTTGCCGAGGGGAGAGAGAAGATCGATGACGCGCGTGGTCAGACGTTCAGGCTCCGTCTCGAGCTTGAACACTTCATTCGGATCGATCGAGATCAATTCGGAGAAGGGGCGTCGCGACTCGCGGTACTCCTCGAGCGCCATTCCTTCGACCTGCTCCAGACCGACGAACTCGAGATTGTTGCCGGCCCTTCTGGCGCTGCCCGAAAGGAGGAGCCCCGCCTGCAGGTGCAATCGCTCGATGACCGGCCGCGGGACGATGGCGTCGCCCGGTTGCGGCACATAGTTGTTCGACGGCTGCACGAGAAGTCCGGTGCCATTCGGCTTGATCCAGAGGACTCCCGAGACAGGAGCGAGCTCGCCCGGCGGGAGATCGATCGGCGGCGCCTGCTGCGCGTCGCCGCTGTATCCCTGCGGTTTCCCGCCGCGGCGGCGCGAACGGTTGCGGCGTCTGCGGCCCGCACCTCCGCCCGCTCCATCGTTAAAGGATTGTTGATCGCCGGGTAGGGCGATGTTGCCGTTGGGCTGGCCTTGCGCGATGTCTCCGGAGGCTTCCCCCGGTGCACCCGCACGCCGTCTGCGCCGTCTGCGCTTACGCGGTTGTCGATTGTCTGGCGTCATGCGTGTTCAATAAACGACCCTGAGATATTGCTCGAATTCGAGTTTGGCCGGAAAGCCGACGATCAGGCGGAGAAGACCATTCTCTGGAACGCCCGGCGGGATGCCTTACTGAGATCGTCGCACGAAAG
>DATLVW010000384.1:0-2448 GCA_035577085.1 Thermoanaerobaculia bacterium | reverse complement strand
GTACGCTTTGCGCCGTGTCACCGAGTTCGATGCGGGTGAGTACGTTTTCGTGGCCTACCCCGCGACGCGGATCTCGATTGGCCATTTCCACTAACTGCTCGACCGTATGCAAACCGTCACCGACGACATGGGCCGGCACGCGCCTGGCCACTGCGGCCAATTGATCGTTGACCACCAGCATCCGATAGTCGGACCCGGGGATATAGCTTTCGACGAGTACGGCATGGCTGTACTTCCGCGCCCTCTTGTATGCGAGTTCCACCTGCTCCGGCGTCGTGAGCTTGATCGATACGCCCTGTCCATGATTGCAGTCCAGGGGTTTGACGACAACCGGATAGCCGAGCTGTTCGGCGCTCACGACCGCATCGCAGGCGCGATAGACCTTGCGCTGGCGAGGCACCGGCAAGCCGGCGTCCCGCAGCGTCCGGTTCGTCTCTTCCTTGTCGGAGGCTATGTCGACTGCGAGCTGACGCGTCTCGCTGGTGAGCGTGGCTTTGATCCGTTTCTGAAAGCGCCCATAGCCAAGTCGTATCAGGCTGTCCGCGTTCATCCGCGTACACGGAATCGCCCTGTCCGCCGCGGCTTTCATCAACGCCGCCGTGCTCGGCCCTACCTCGTGCCTGCGCGCATCACGGAGAAAATCGTCGAGCTTCTGTTCGAAGTCGAACTGCGTCTCGGTATCCGTCTGCGGTTTCAATTCGGCAGGCAAGAGATGCTCGATCAGCGCTATTGCCAGATCTCCGGCCTGCCGGCCGACGGCTTCATTATGGTATTCGTAGATGACATCGTAGTGGCCATCCGGACCCGCAGATCGCGTCCTGCCAAAGCTGACGTCCGAACCCGCCATCTTCTGCAGTTCAATGGCAGCATGCTCCATGACATGGCCGAGCCACGTGCCATCGCCTTCGATCATGCGCCGCACGAGTCCGCCGGGGGACTGATACGAGCAGCCATGCTGTGCGAGGCCCGGCAGATAACCGAGCAAACTGTCTATGAATCGCTGACCGAGCCGCCCGGTCGGCCATTCCTCCAGCACGCCCAGATCGACGGTGTATCGGATGACCGGGAAATGAGCGTGAATGTTGGGGCCTTGATACGCGACGATCGACTTGACTTCCATCGTATGACCTCCTGTAGCTATCACATCGTGTCATGCACGAGTGACGAAGAGCGCAGGCGCAAAAGAAGACGCATCGGGCACACTTCACTCAACTGGTGATACTCAGAGCCGTCGACGCTGCTAGGCAGTCGGTCTATAAAAAATAGAGACATTTACGGATATAGCAACCTGTACCCATCGATTTTCTGGTCTGTCACTACAAGGCCTCGCGGCTGGAGTCGGCGGCTTAGATGCGTTTGTGTCGAGGCGCTTGCCCCGTTCGACACCGCGCCGAGGCGGACAAATCGGAAAAACCTCAAAATTTTGGGTTTTGACCCAGCCCCGGTCGAGAGTTGGCGATCACAAACGTTTGAAGGCGGAGTGTGGATGGCAGGCGCAGCGCACACTATCGAGGAATGTGGTGGTCTAATTTCCTCGGACAAGTCGATAGGAGGACAATCGCGAATCGACGAGGAAAAAGCTAGATGACAAGAAGGTGCCGGCTGACAATTTGACGTCGGCCTCAAGCTGGAGGTGGTACAGATGGTGCGACCAGGGATTATCGGTGAGCGAGGTTTGCAGTCGATGGAGCTGGGTGAGACGGCCGTTCGGCGGTGGGTCTCGCCTACACTTTCATCCGAACGTTCGAACGTCGGCTCCGCCCAGCCAACGGACCTTCGCGCGCCGATCTTGCCCGTCGCGTCCTCTTGAGGTTTGTTCCCTCTTGAGGTTTGTTCTATCGGCCAAAGGCGACTCTGGTCGAGTCGCCCTGCGTGACCATTGTAGCTTTCAGAGCGGCCCTCAGCGGTCCCGCCGTGCCTGAGGCGCACCGTCCGCTAATGCTGCTGGCCTCTCGACGTTTCCCTCTCCCTGCCTCTCAAGGCCTCTCGCTCCTTGCCTCTCAAGACTTCTTGCTCACCACCTCTCAAGGCCTCTTGAATGTAGTCTGCAAAGTCCGAGAGGTGCCTCAGATTGAAATCCACGGAATTGCGTGAAGACCCGCTCATTGCTTCATGACGTATCAAGTCCAGGGCGACTTCGACGGCCATCCTCCGCTTCGATGAGGCATCAAAAGTGGCGTCGTTATCGTTATAGAGGAAAGATTTCTGTTTCTCATCCATTTTGTTCTCCAAAGTATTGAACTCCATGAAGGATAGACCTCTTGCACCCGCCCTGGAGCCCTGTCACCAGGTCAGCTTGCGACCGCCTGGCATGTCGCCGTCATCATGGCGAAAACTCATTCATTCGATCTCGCGCCAACCGCACGCCGCGCTCGGGTGCACGCTATCGGTGACATCGATAACGGCACCGTCGGTGGGGAGGTTGGCGGCTACGTGCTCCATGACATG
>DATLVW010000383.1:0-2649 GCA_035577085.1 Thermoanaerobaculia bacterium | reverse complement strand
AACGACGAAACTTGTGCCGAAAAGTGCAAGAACGATAGTGACGAGCAGTGATTCGAGATATTCCCACGCGGAAACCTGTTCGCGTTCCTCGCTGTGTCGAGCGGGCGGCGGCGCAGTTGTAGAAGGCGGTGCGGCGAGCTCGGCGGTGTTTGAGCGCCCAGTAGCTGACGGCGGCGAGTGCGATCACAACGAGGATGAGGATGTAGACGTTGCGGTCAACGCGGGCGTAGGCCGGCGGAATGCTGACCTGCGGCGCCTTCTTTTTGGGGATCGGCAACGCCTGGGGCGTCGTGAGCCGTTCGAGATGCGCCGACTGCTCGATGCGGTCATCACCGACGGCAGCGAAGTTGTATCGATTGACCATCTCTTCCGAGCTCAGGCCGAGGTAGCGGGCGTACTCGCGCACGAAACCGCGCGTGAAAACCGGCGCGGGCAGCGTCTTGTGATCGTTGCGCTCGATCGCCTCCAGAAAGCGCTTGCTGATCTTCGTAGCATCGGCGATCTCTTTGAGCGAGATGCCGCGAATCTCACGCTCGCGCCGAAGCTCCTCGCCGAACGACGCGAGCTCCGATTGCAGGGGCGTGGGATCCTGATCAGGCATAGTTGCGAGAAGAAATCAGAGGCTGGCGGTTAGCGGGGAGGACGGGTCTCGGGCACGTGATCTCTGATCTCTGGCCGCTGATCTCTCAGCTCTGTCCCCCCATTCTAACGAAAACGCGCTCTCGCAGCCGTTCGATGCAGCGGCGCAGGTACGTTGAGGTTTCAGGATGTTCGTGAATGAGGCAGAGATCCCGCTGCGAGAGGAACCGCAATTGTGACGCTGCGGACGATCGCGGCGTCGACGGATTCATGACCAGGGCTCTGCGGATTGCGTAGCGAAATGACCATTTCTGATCTGCGGCCAGGAGCCGCAGAGATTCCGGCAACGCGCTCTCTGAGCCGGCAAACAGCACCAGATCTTCCTCACGAAGCCGTTGATTGATCAGCAGGGCCGCAAAGACCTTCGGATCAGGATCGAAGAGGAAGACGTTGATCAGGGCCGCGCTGCATCGCTTCGCCGAAGCGATCTTCTCGCCGAGGGAGAGCTTTTTCACGCGAAAGAGGAGCTGCGTCTCGACAGCGCGCCGCACCTGCGCGGGAACCTTCACGTCGACCGAAAGGCGCAGCAAATCGGGCCAGAAGAGGTAATGAACGAGCTTGACCGCATGCGTGAGCGGCGTGGCGCGATGCTGCACCAGACGAAAACGCACCGCGTAAAACGCCGTGAGATGGGTTGTTCTGGCGATGGCCTGACAAATCGTGGCGCCGCAGTTGGGATTGTCCAGCAGCGCCAGTGCCTCGTCCTCCAGAAGCGACGGACCATTCTCGGCGAAGAACACCGATAGCTCTTCCCGTGAAAGGTTCCGGAGTGCAAGGCTGGAATACTGCATAGGCTGCCGGCGCGGCGCGCCGCTGTTTTTAGAATAACTTTCGATTATGATCGGCGCAAACACATTGGTGTCTTACAGGAGTGGGGAGTTGGGTGTGGGGAGTGGGAGTTAAATGATCACCGTACAGGGCGATGTATTTCTCCCACCCCCCACACCCGACTCCCCGCACCCCAACTCCCCTGATGAACGTTTCGACTGACAGCCGTACGCTTCCCACGCCTCTCCTGCGCACGTCCGCTGTACGGGTGGCCATTCTTTTCCTGCTGCATGTCCTTGTTTTCACGGGCAGCTATCTCCTGGCCTGGATGGCACGTTTCGACTTTTCCGTGCCTCCTCGTTACGCCGCCGTCATGTGGAGCAGCCTCCCGTTCATCGTGCTGGTGCAACTCGGCGTGGCAACGGGATTCGGGTTCTTTCGAGGCTGGTGGCGGTACGTCGGCATCAGCGACGTCCTGCGGATCGCGACCGGTATCGTGGTCGCCCTCGTCGCAACGATCGCGCTCTGGTACATCAGCGCGGCGGTCGCGTTTCAGCCGGTCGTAGGCGTCTCACGCAGCGTGCTTCTGATCGACTCGATGTTCGCCCTGCTGGCGATCTTCGGGGCGCGCGTGCTCGTTCGTCTGACCAAGGATCTGACGCGCGCAGACACCACCCACGAGGCCAGGCGAATCCTCATCGTTGGCGCAGGCGATGCCGGCGAAGCTCTGGCGCGTGAGATTCAGCACCGACCGCAACTCGGGATGAAAATCGTCGCCTTCGTCGACGATCACCGGGCCAAATGGCGATCACAGATTCGCGGAATCGAAGTGCTTGGTCCCATTTCCGGGGTTGGAGCCATCGCCGAAGACACGCGCGCCGACGAGGTGTTGCTGGCGATTCCGAGCGCCTCGGGCCGCCGGATTCGCGAAATCATTCATCACCTCTCCGCCGCCGGTCTGAAGTTCCGCACCATGCCAGGCCTCGACCAGATCGCCAGCGGCAAGGCACAAGTCACCAGTCTTCGCGAGGTGAACGTCGACGACCTCCTGCGCCGCGAGCAGGTGGTGATCGGCGATACCTCCACTCGGGACCTCTTCCGTGGCCGCAAGATCATTGTCACCGGCGCCGGCGGCACCATCGGCTCCGAGCTGGCGATGCAGATTCTCAACTACGAACCTTCGGAGCTGCACCTGGTGGAGCGATCCGAGCACGCGCTCTACAACTGCTGCCGCCGCATCGA
>DATLVW010000382.1:0-10308 GCA_035577085.1 Thermoanaerobaculia bacterium | reverse complement strand
AAATGTAGCAGCGGGCGGTGGGATTGGCATTGTAGTCCGATGATACCGGCGAACGGCGCGCAGCACGACCTCGGAGCGCGCGACGTGCTTCGCAGTTCATGGTTCGCGCAGCGCCGGGCGCGCGACAATAGTCAGGTGGGTAGATACGCCGGTGTTGGCAGCCCGGTGGCAAAGGGTGCGTCGCCCCGATGCGCGGCCAAGGGCGGCGCTGCTTACTGGTATTCATCCACTACGTCCATTCGCTTGGCTTGGATGTGGCGCAGGGTCTATTCTTGACGACCGCGCCTTCGGCCCGACAACCGGGCTGTGTCCGCTCGCGCCGAAATAGCCAGCAGTTACGCGATGTATTCCAGCGAATTAAGTCTTCCAGCGAGTTATGTCTTCCAGCGAGTACAGCGGACGAATTTCGACATCGGAGTCCGTTAGCATGGGATTGGGGCACTTCTTCACCCATTCGACGGCTTCGTCGACGGACTGGACCTCCCACAGCCAGAAACCTGCGACCAATTCCTTCGTCTCGACAAATGGGCCGTCGATCACCGTGCGGTGCTTGCCTGAGAAATGCACGCGTTTGGCGAAGCGGGTTGGTTTGAGTCCGCCCAGTATTTGCTCCTTCAAGATGCCGGCGGCGATGAGGGCCTCGTTATACTTGCCCATGGCCTCCATCATCTTTGGATCGGGGGGCACACCCGCTTCACTGTCCTTTGTCGCCTTAACAAAAACCATGACTTTCATTGAATATCTCCAGGTGGTGGCGGATTCTGCTCCAAGGACGTTCGAGGGGTCCGCCTGCCGACAATCGGAAGAAAAACATCCATCCTGTCGGTTTGGAAGGTAGCCCATCGTCCTTGACACAAGATGCACGACCCGAAGATACCTCGTTCCCGCAGCCATTGAGCGGCAGCTATAAGGGAGAGAGCCATGACGCTCGAGGGTCGAGACCAGGAGTAGACTCGCCAAGCACGTTGTGACGAAAGACAAGGCCGCAAAATAGTTGATAAATCAGGTACAAGGAGAACGCCGCCGATGATGATCCATTTCAACACGCCGCCCGTACACAACGGGATTTGCACGAAGCGCACAAATTCGGCCGAGTTGCGCGTCCTCGCCGCCGCGCTGGTTGCTGCAATTCTGGGTTTGCATAGCGGGTTGTCGCAAGCGACCGAGTCGGCTGGGCCGCCTGCAATGGCGCCGATGGCAGCACCCCCAGCGGGCGCGTACAAACTCGATAAGTCCCACGCCAGCTTGGTGCTGCGTGCCAGTCACATGGGCTTCTCCACCTACACGACGCGCTTTAGCCGCTTCGACGTGGACTTGACGTTCGACCCTCGTAATCTACCCGCCTCCAAGGTGGTGACGACCATCGACGCTTCATCATTCGAGATGGACGCCGCGCCGCAGATGTGTCTCGACATCATGAAGGGGCCGCAGATGCTCGACACCACGAAGTTCCCACAGATCGTCTTCAAGTCTGAAGGGATCCGGATGACAGGGGCACAGTCGATGGAGATATCCGGCACTCTCACGCTGCATGGCGTCACGCGGCCGACGGTGCTTGTGGCGACCTACAACGGCGGCTATGCCGGCATGCCGAACATGGATCCGCAGGCGCGCGTAGGATTTTCCGCGCACGGGTCGTTCAAACGCTCAGATTTTGGCATCGCCTATGGCGTGCCTGCTCCGGGTACGACGATGGGCGTTGGTGACTTGATCGATTTCTCGATCGAAGCGGAGTTCACCGGACCGCCGCTGGCAACGCCGGGCGCTCAGACGCATTGAGGGGATTCCCCGTACAACGAATCCTCCTCCTAAGCAGTCGTCCACCGACGACCGCTCGGGCTCGATACGCGCTCGTTGTGACGGAATCCGGCATCCAACTTCTTAGCGAACGCGAGATTCTTCCGGCGTGCAGCTTTTTCCATAGCGTCCATCTTGTCCGCACATGAGCCGCTTGTGCGCTTCCGGGCGCTGAATGTTCGCGATCGCGGGAATGATGATTCCGGCAAACAGGACCTTCTGTTTTCATCTCATGGCAGGACGTACAGAAAGCATTGGTCTCGGTGACATGCGGCCAGATGGCACTGGCTTGAAACTCGAGAGTTCCTTTCTGCTGCTGCGCTTCTTTCGTCCGCTCTACTTGACCCGTCGTAATGTGGTGACGGGGATAGAGCCATCCTGCCGCGGAGCAACCCTCCACGAGAGCTCATCGCCCTTCATCTCATACTGACGCACCGCCGTGGTGTCATCTAGATTCGGCACGGATGAACGATCGATTTGGAACGTGATCGTGTGTTTGACTGGATCGACGGTGTAGCGACCAAAGTGCACGCTTGTACTGAGCGACGCATCCTTGTACTCCTCGAGAGTCGCCTTGAACTTGTCACCCGACGAGAACTTCAACCGTTCGGCGCGATAGATCTGCACCGAGTAGTACCCATCCGCGGTGAAAATCGCCAGCCCGTGCGGGTTCGGACCATAGTCGGGAACGCGCTTCCCGTCAGGAAGTAACTTCTCAGCTGCGGTGAGGACCCACGTACCTACGATCGAGGCGTCTTGTGCCATAGCTGAAGCGGAGACAGTCAAAAGAGCGGCGAGAAGTGTGGCACGCTTGATCATCATCCAATCCGTGTAGTGATGCGCCGGGGCGCGATAGCCGCAATGTAATCAGGCGTCCGCACCCTGCACAATTTGATTCTTCTCAAGCGACTGGTTAACGTGTCTTATGTTTCGCGACGCGAGTCACGACATCGTCTCGCACGCGGGCGACGCCTTTGGTGGTCGACTTCGGTTGCAAGACGAGCTCGAGAGCTTCCACGAGCAGAGACGCCATGCGATCTGAAGTGACACCACTGGAGCCGGCATAGCGGTGCAAGGTGACGGGCAGGCTACCAAGCGGGGGCAAGCCGTGCAGCGACTCAGCAGATACAAGCCCCTCGGGAAGGTTGAGCGGCGTGCGTGCAGTAACGCCGAGACCGCCGAGCAATGCAGCCCAAAGGCCATTCAGGCTATGGCTGTTGGCGGAAATACGGTGCGGTATATTCGCGGCCTCGAGCCGTTGTAAGGCGGTCCTGCGGAAGATGCACTGCGAACCCAGCACAGCCAGCGGTAGTGGCTGTTTCTGCGGTATGCTGAAGATGGATGAGGCAATCCACGCGAGCTCGAGCCGCCCCACGATTTGCGCGCCAGCACGATCTTCGTGCCCGATGATGACCGCGACATCGAGGCGCGCGTTGTCGATCGCATCGCGAAGAGCAGCGTTCCCATCGATGTGAAGCTCAATCTGCATGCGCGGATAGAGCGACGCGAAGAGAGACAAGACCGAAGGCAGAATCGACGCAAAGTCTTGCGGACATCCGACGCGAATGTGTCCGGCGAGGTTCGCGCCCTGCATTTTGTCCAGCAACTCATCGTTCAACCCGAGAATACGACGCGCGTAGGAGAGTGCGATCTCCCCTGTTTCGGTCAAAGCGAGACCACGACCGCGTTTACGGAAGATCGGCGTGCCGAGATCCTCCTGCAGGCGCTTCATTTGCAGACTGATGGCCGACGGCGTGCGGCCGAGATGTTCGGCTGCCTGCGCCAAGCCTCCGCGGTCGCGCGCGACAGCAAGGGTGCGCAAGGTGTCAAGATCGAGGTTGGTTCGTGCTGCCCTGGAGAACGTCGAAGAAGCCATGTGCTTGTCCACTCCTGCCTGCGTATGATGCGGAAGCGATTATGCCGATAATGGCCGAGTTGAACCAACCGACTCGATCGATACCTAACGTACGAACCCGAAAATGCCATGCAGCAAATTGGCTGCCGGCGTTTTCGCTAAGATGCGAGCCGCAAAGGAGTCATTCAGAGGCTCATGACCTAAGACGTTTTTGGGGAGAATTTTCAGTGGCATCTATGTTGGACGTAATATTTGCGCGGAGTATCGGTGTCCGCATCTACGGACTCGGAGCTGTTGTGTTAGGGCTTACCGGCTTGTTCTGGGGTGATTTCGCGGTGGTGTGGCAACCAAGGAACAGCTCTCCGGGGCAGAGCCCCTGGGGGTATGCCGTGGCGGTCCTTCCGTTGCTGGCGGGTTTGGCCATGCAATGGCGACGCGCCACATGGCTCAGCGCTCTCACGCTTACCGTGCTTTACTGTTTGGCGGTCATATTTCTGGACGTTCCTGGTGGCATCGCGCAGCCCTCCGTGTTCGTCGCTTGGTTCGGCGTCGCCGAAAGTCTGGCGCTCGCAGCTGGGGCGTTGCTTATTTACGCGTATACCGCGCAACTCGCACCCGCCACCGCCGAGCGACTATCCAAGATCGGTCGTCTCGTCTTTGGCATTTGTCTCATTTATTTTGGCTTGGCTCACCACTTCTTCCTTGCCTTCACGGTCAAGATGGTTCCTGCGTGGCTGCCGCCAGGTCAACTTTTCTGGGCGTACGCGACCGCGGTGGGACATATTGCAGCCGGCGTCGCCATTCTTTCCGGTGTCTACGCGCGGGCGGCCTCAATGCTCCTGACGGCGATGTTCGTCGTTTTCGCTATCCTAGTGCATGCGCCGCTGATCCTCATCGACCCCCACACTCATATGCACTGGGCCGAGAACGCGGTCAACATAGCCTTGATCGGTTCTGCGTGGGTCATCGCGGCGTCGATCAACGCCGGCGGTAAAGGTTCTTCGACACATGGTGGCCTTGGCATCGGCTGAATCTTGGATCCAGCGATTGTATGACGGTGATGCGGTGGTTCATTCGTGGCGCTGCGAATCCCGAGGATTGCAGCGTCCGCAGGAAGCGTTCATTCAGCTGTTCCACTCAGCTCTACTTTCCCATCAAGTCTCCTGGGCCAACTCAACCTATCGGGGCCACTTTGAGACGTTCGCATCATCGAACAGGATTCACTGAAGCGGACAATCCGGATCTCAGGTAGTCTCAATCGGCAGTTAGCGATACCCATAACAGACGCGGCTCGAGTTTTTCTTCTGACCGCCGCTTCCCAGGAGGCACAATGGCCGGCAATGGTTCGCTTTTTGACCTGAGTGGCCGTGTTGCCGTGGTGACCGGTGGCAATCGAGGAATCGGCCGCGCCATGGCATTAGGATTGGCGCGCGCCGGCGCATCGGTGGCTGTGCTCGCGCGCGATGCGGAACACAATAAACTGGTACTCGCGGAGCTGAAGACCATCGGCAAGTCCGCGCTGGTGCTGCCCCTCGATGTGACGGATCGGGCTGCATTGGCTACCGCAGTGGCTGAAGTGGAGGGTACGCTTGGTGGCATCGACATATTGGTCAACAATGCCGGGATCGTTGCGCTAACAGGTGGGGTGCTGAACGAGACTGCGGATATCTGGGATAAGACGATAGAAACCCATCTGAACGCTTCTTTTCTACTTTCGCAGCTGGTTGCGAGATCAATGGTCAGGCGCAAAAGCGGCGGTAAGATCATCAATCTCGCGAGCATGTACTCGATCTTTGGGTCAGGGCTCGTGCCCTCCTACAGCGCCGCCAAGGGAGCCATCGTTCAGCTCACCAAGTCGCTTGCGATCGAATTGGCGCCACACAACATCCAAGTCAATGCCATCGCGCCAGGCTGGATAGAAACGGACATGACGGCTGCAGTGCGTAGCTCACCGATGAACGACGAAATCATCGCCCGCACACCCGCAAAGCGTTGGGGAAAAGCTGACGAAATCATCGGAGCGACCGTTTTTCTTTCGTCTCGCGGAGCCGACTTCATTACGGGCGCCACGCTGCCGGTCGACGGAGGCTATTCGATTTACTAAGATCGCTGAAGGACCGAAAAGCCGACGCTCATATTCGGCCGGTGCGTGTTCACCCCTCAGGCCGGTGGGTGGTACCGAAGGTATTAGGTGTCTTCCCAGGCAATGTAACTGTCCTACCCGATAGCTGCCGGTCGCGTCCGGCCGCAGGGGGTTAGAGGCGAGGCCGCGCGAAAGGAAAGGTACGCCATTTGTCTTTTGCTTATGCTCTGCGCCTCTAACCACGATCGGTTCCAATTTAACTTACAGCGATCTTTTGTGGAATACGCGTCGCAGTGCTCGTATGTCCTTATCTGCGAAAGGGACCTGTCTGCCACACTGTGTCGCGATAGGTTTCGCGGATGGCATTGCCATCACTGTAATTTAAGTATCGAACATCTTGGAGATCGTCTGGAATCCGGTTCAATCAGAGGTATTTAAATACTTTTGGAGGTTTGAATCATGAGTTGGACTCTGGTCTTCCTGATCTACACCGCACACGGAGCCGTACACCGCGACGTCCTGCACGGGTACGGCAGCAAAGGTGACTGCCAAGTAGAGGCTCGGGCCTTCGAGCGCCGGTTTAAATTGATCAACTGGGAATGCGTTCGTGACGAGAGCACCTTAATCGCGGCCCTTAAGCCCTAACTGCGCCAGTGCGTGCCCCTGCCAGGACTCCTGATCGAATGAGTCCACGGCCCCCTACTGGCTGCCCTGAAGCTGCCGCTGACCATCCGCCGGAATGGGTCGACACGAGGTCGTAACCGAGGCAGTTGACGGTGTGCCCGACAATACGTTTGTCGATGGCGAGGCAGTGGTTCCCCGTGAAGCCGAGGCGTTGGACCCACTCGGGTCGTGTTGAGACCCGCACCTTCACTTCAACGTGACAACTGGCCGGTGCACTAGACCCGGCGCAGTTGATCTTTGATTGGAATCTGCCGGATGCGCTTGCCGCTGGCCGCGAAGATGGCATTGCACAGTGCCGGCGCGATGGGCGGCACACCGGGCTCGCCCGCACCTCCAAGAGGTATGGACCAATCGCTCGTGGGCAACAAATGCACGCGGATATCGCGCGGCGCTTCGTTCATGCGCATGACGCGGTACGAGTTGAAGTTGTCCTGCTGCACGTGCCCTCGTCGAAAAGTGATCTCGCCCGTGAGGGCAAGGCTCAACCCCATGATCACCGCTCCCTCCAGCTGGGAGCGCACGCGCTCCGGGTTGACTTGCGGGCCGCAGTCAAAGGCCACATCGACGGAGGGGATCTCGATCTCTCCCTTCTCGTTGACCGTGACTTCGACGACGGCTGCCGTGTAGCTCACGAAGCTATAGTGTGCGGCGAGCCCGAGTCCGCTTCCCTTGGGCATCTTTCGGCCCCAGCGAGCTTCACGGGTGGCGACCTCGATCACTCGGCGTAGACGCGCCGTATCGACGGGGTAACGTTTCGGCGACTCGCCGTGATTCCAGGAGTCGCCCATCGCGGTCGGATCGATGAGCCGCTGCGGACCCAATAGCTCCAGGAGAAAATCGCGGTGATCGCGATTCGCCGCAGCCGCGAGCTCCGCTATGAAGGACTGCACCGCAAACGCGTGCGGAATATTGGAGACCGATCTAAACCAGCCGACGCGCGTATGCGACGTCGCTTCCGGATTCTCGATGCGCAGGTTATCGATCTTGTAGGGCAAGTTGATGAGGCCCATGCCCACCTCGAACGGTGCTTCGTGCTTCGGATCGGGGCCGAATGTCGCGGCGATACTGGGTGCAACGCTCCGATGCATCCAGGCGACCACTTTGCCCTGTGCATCCAAACCCGCTTCCAGATGCTCGACCGAAACCGTATGAAAGAAGTCGTGGTGGAGATCGTCTTCGCGAGTCCAGACGACCTTGACCGGCTTGCCGCCCATCTCGCGGGACAGAAGCGCCGCCTCGATGGCAAAGTCGGGTTTGGACTTTCGTCCGAAGCCGCCGCCGAGCAGAGTCACGTGAACCGTGACGTTCTCGGGGGAAATGCCCAGATGCAATGCAACGTCCTCGCGCGTTACTTGCGGCGCCTGTGTCGGGGCCCAGACTTCACAACGGCCGTCGACGATACGAGCGAGCGCCGCCGGCGGCTCCATCGTGGCATGCGCAATATGCGGCAGGTAGTATTCCGCCTGAATTTTCCGGGATGCCTTGGAGAGCGCACCATCGAAATCTCCCGAGCTGCGCAAGACCTTCCCCGGCTGTCGCGCGGCATGTTCCAGCTCGGCCCGGTACGAGCTGGAATCATACGAGCCGTTGGGTCCCTCATCCCACTGGATCTTGAGCGCATTGCGTCCCTTGATCGCGACCCAGGTATCGCTCGCGATCACCCCCACGCCGGCGAGAGGCTGGAATGTCGCCTTCTGTGCGTTGGCCTGAAGCCGCATGACCTTGACGACGCCGGGAATCTTCTCAGCCTCCGTTGAATCCACACTGGCGATCTTCCCTCCCAGGGTGGGCGAGCGCGCAATGACTGCAAACAGCATTCCGTCGGCGACGGAGTCGATTCCGTACTGAGCTTTTCCGGTCGCGATGTCCCATCCATCGGCCAGTGGGGTTTCCCCCTTGCCGATGTAGAGAAATTGTGCCGGCGACTTGAGGCGAAGGGAATCGCGCGCCGGCACCGGCAGTTTTGCGGCGCGTTGCGCCAGCGCGCCGTAATCCAGCTTTCGTCCGCTTGCCGCGTGGATGACTGCGTGGTTGGCGGCGTGCACTTGAGCGACAGGGACGTTCCAGACCTGCGCGGCCGCCTGTTCGAGCATTGTTCTTGCCGCCGCGCCGCAGCGGCGCATGGGCTCGAAAAAATGGCGTGTGCTCCTGGATCCATCCGTATCCTGATTGCCGTACTTCTCCTCATCGGCGGGAGCTTGAGTGACGCGCACTCGACTCCAATCCGCCTCGAGTTCATCGGCAACGATCAGCGGCATGCCGGTGCGCACCCCCTGCCCCATTTCGGATCGATGCACGACGATCGTGACCGTTCCGTCGCCGCCGATCGCGACAAATATCAAGGGATTGTCGCTCCAGCCGTGGGGCATGCCGTCGGCACCATATTTCTCTTCGGCCTTGACCAGGTCCGAAACGCTGGCAACAAGCACGAGGCCCCCAAGCGCTTTCAAGTTCACGAGAAATTCCCGACGCGATGGGCTTGCGATCATGGTCATTTGGCGCCCTCCACCAGATCGAGCTTTGGCATCCGCAGCGCGGCGCGTTTTATCGCTGCGCGAATTCTCGGATAAGTTCCGCAACGGCAAATGTTGCCAGCCATGGCGGCGTCGATATCGAGGTCCGTCGGCTGCGAGCTGCTCGCGAGGAGTGCGGCGGCGGACATTATTTGTCCTGCTTGGCAGTAGCCGCATTGAGGCACGTTCAACGCAACCCAGGCCTGCTGCAAGGCCTCGCCGGGCGCCGTCTCGCCGATACCCTCGATGGTGGTGATTTTCTTGCCGGCCAGCGACGAGACTGACACGACACAGGCGCGAATCGCTTTGCCGTCCACATGGACGGTACAGGCGCCGCACAGCGCCATGCCGCAACCGAACTTCGTGCCGGTCATTCCAAGGTGGTCGCGTAGGACCCACAGCAGAGGCGTATCGCCGCCGGCGGATAGCTGAAAAGTCTTGCCATTGATCAATAAGTCCATGAGGCGTCCTTCTGCTGACGGAGTGTCAAATTAGTCAATAAAAACCATCACTTACGATCACACAGGTGTGCCACAAACATCCGACTAATCAGGAGATAAGCCCTTGAAAGCACAGATACGCTATCTTTCAATGGCACAGCAAAGCAAGGCTTGATTCCGTGCGTATCCGTCTAAGATTACCGCCACAAACCGGTCGTTCCAGACCCACTGCAAGCGCGACCCTATGCCACCTGAGCCCAAGTTTAACTTCGGGGTAATCGAGGGCTTCTTCGGAAAGCCTTGGGACTGGTCTGCGCGGTTGAGCGGGGCTGATTTTCTGAGCGACTGGGGATACCGTTTCTACATCTATGCGCCGAAGGCTGATCCGTTTCTACGTCGTCGGTGGCGCGAGCAGATGCCGGTTCAGGCGATGCAGCATCTATCGGAACTCAATTCGCGGTGCCAACACCGGGGTATTTCTCTCGGGATCGGCCTAACTCCCTTTGAGATCTACTTGGACTACGACTCAGGGGCTAAAGCGGCCTTGCGTTCGAAGGTTCTACAGCTCAATGAAGTCCAGGCAGATATGCTATGTATCTTGTTCGACGATATGCGCGGTGACGTCACCGACCTGCCTGACATTCAAGCGAAGGTAGTCTCGGACGTCTGCGGGTGGAGTAACGCAAAGGGATTCATCGTCTGCCCGACCTACTATTCGTACGATTCGCGTCTCATACGCGAATTCGGACCTCCGCCCAAGACCTACCTTCGCGATTTCGGACGACTCATTGACCCGACTGTCGACATTTTCTGGACGGGCGAGAAGGTCATTTCCGATGGATACACGGCGCAACACCTAGAGGAAGTTGCCGACGACATCCTGCGCAAGCCATTCATCTGGGATAACCATATCTCGAACGACTCGAGGATTCGAAC
>DATLVW010000381.1:0-2866 GCA_035577085.1 Thermoanaerobaculia bacterium | reverse complement strand
TGGACACGCTGACATTGTCGTCGCTGTCGAATTCAGCCCAGATGGAAACACGATCGCGTCCGGCAGCTTCGATCATACGATCCGTTTCTGGAGCACGAAGGACGGTCGCTGTACGAATGTCCTGATAGGCCATGAAAGCTGGATTTATTCGATCGCGTACAGTGCGGATGGCAAAACCCTCGCTAGCGTCAGTGAAGACGGAACGTGCCGCATCTGGGATCTCGAGACGGGTATGGGCACCGTCATCCTTACAGAAGACGCAGGCTTCGTCGCGGCCGTAGCATTCAGTGCGGATGGAGAATGGCTTGCGGCCGGTGGAAGCAGCGGCATCGTCTTTCTTTTCTCTCTAGCTGACATGACCAATCCGCGGCGCCTTGTTGGACATGCCGGGCGAATTCGCTCGCTTGCTTTTTCGGCGCAGAGTGACATGCTCGCTAGCGGCGCAGAGGATCGCGACGTGATCCTGTGGTCGTCGGCGGACGGCGCGCGATTGGCAACGCTTTCCGGCCATTCCGGCGACGTCATGGCGCTTTCCTTCAGCCCCAGCGGACACTGTCTTGCAAGCGCAAGTCACGACCATACCGTACGTCTTTGGAGCACGGTTCGCAAGGAATGCCTTGGCCAGTTATATTCGACAGCGGCGCGGGTGTGGGCAGTCCAATGCAGTCCAAATGGTCGTACGCTCTCGACCGCCAGTGAGGACAGCGCCATCCGCGTGTGGGATATCGAATCTCGCAGGCGCCTTTTTACACTACGCGGCTATTCAAACAAGACATGGTCGCTGGCCTTCGCGCCCCAGGCCGAGCGTCTCGTTGCTGCGAATGAGGACGGCGTCGCACGCGTCTGGAATACGCGCGATGCCAACACAGTCCTGGAATTGCGCGGCCACGCCAGCCGAGTCTGGGCCATCGCGTGCGCTTCGAATGGGAAATGGATCTGCAGCGCTAGTGACGACCTTACCGTGCGATTGTGGGACTTGGAGTCGGGGCGATGCCGGCAAACGATGCGCGGTCATACCGACTGGATCCGTTCGGTTGCGTTCGATGTCACGTCGCAGATCATCGCCAGTGCTGCGGAGGACGGCCGGATTCGTCTGTGGGATGTCGACACTGGGATTTGTCTTGCATCGATCGACAGTCAAATGCCGCGGCTCCTGACGATTGCCTTCTGCGACGACGGAAGGATGATTGCCGCAGGCGGATCAGCTCAGAGCGTCCATCTGTTCTCCGTTGACGACGGCTCGTTCCTTGGTGTGCTTCCCGGCCACACCGGATGGCTCACTGCCGTCGTTCCGCTCGGCACGTCCATGCTCGCCAGTTGCAGCGAAGACGCGACGATTCGGATCTGGGATGTCGCGAAGCGCGAACTGTTGCAGCTGCTCGAGGTTGGTTCGAGGGTGCGATGTGGGGCATTCTGCGATGACGGACTCTCGTTTCTCAGCGGCTCAGATGACGGTTTGCTACGCCGCTGGAACGTTGCAACTGGCAGGTGTGAAGATGAGATCCGCGCCCATCATTCGTCCGTCTGGAGTGTGGCCGTCAACGCTGCGCAGGACAATGTCGCTACGGCCGGCGACGACGGCGCCATACGTCTTTGGCGGCTGCCGCGATTTGAGACCTCTCACTTCCCTGACGTGCTGCGCCCGCCTCGTCCCTACGAGGCGATGAACATCACCGGCGCGACGGGACTGAGCCCCGAGCAGCGGAACGCGTTGATGATGCTGGGTGCTATTGAGATTCCAGCACCTTGATGTCGAAGATCTCCACAACTTGGCGCTCAAGCGCATCAAGGGAAAAGAACCGCTGACAAATTTCCAAGTTGTGGGCCGTGGTCTGCTTTCGATACGCGTCGTCCGTTAGCGCTCGTACCGTCCAGGCGAGAAAGTCCTCGGGCATCGGATCGGCCGGCGAGGTCGCACGGTCGATGGCAAGCAGTGGTGCGATGACACCCTTGCTCCCATACACGTCTTGATAGAGCTCGTATGTCGTGGCGATGAACGGAACGCGCGCGGCCATTGCTTCGCCTGGAGGGTTACCAAAGCCTTCGTAGTCATATGTCGTCAGAAACGAACTCAGATCCGCTTCAGCGAGCAGGTCGAAGACATGAAGTCTCTCTGCATTTCCGGCGGGATCGCCGAGAAGCCTGTTGAATGGCAGCAAACCGTCGCCCCAGATGACCTGATCGGCAATGAATAACTTCCGCGCCAAGGCGCGGAGATACTCGAATTCAGCAGGATCCTCGGTCGTCGGGCCGGTTATGAAGAGAAACACGGGTTTGGAGAGGCGTCGCTGCAGTTGGCCGAGGAGGCGCAAATCCCGCTCGATGGATTTTTGGGGAACTACTCGCGTACAGCGCGCGATGAGGTACGCATCCTTGGGAATTCCATATTGGGCGCGAAGTGCTTTTCTTGGCTGCGTCTCTGGCGGAGGCACGAAGAAACGATCCGGGATGATGTGGCAGGGCAATCCGGGCGACCACGCCTGCATCCTTTTTCGCATCCAATCTGTGCTCACCGAATATTCGACATGCTGGTTTGCCTTCGGCTTTCGAACCCCGGAGTACGGATAGGCGCCGAAACGATGTGGTTCTGCCGACCACATGAGATCGTGGTCGTGCCATAGAACGTACTTACCAAAACCGTGACGATTTCCATAATCGGAGATCGCGCGATAGAGAGCCTCTGTGAACAATGGGTTGTCAGGTAGGGTGCCGTTCTCGACGATAACGAATCGCACACTCTGCTGGTCGAACGTGGACGCAATCCGAGCAGCAAGCTCGCTACAGAGAGCATCATTCGCTTTCACGGCGTTGACGTTGGTGCCCGCTACTGCGAGCCGTGCAGCTTCCTGCACGACCTCGTCGACGT
>DATLVW010000380.1:0-4142 GCA_035577085.1 Thermoanaerobaculia bacterium | reverse complement strand
GACCGTGTACGCGATCGACAACGATTCCCTCGTCGAGCGTTCCCGGCGTCACGCCCGAGGAGGAGACGGATTCGAACGAAAGCTCCGCGCCCGAATCGCGGACGTCGAGTGCAGCGCCATTCGTCGTGGTGAGGGTCGAGCTCCCGCCCAGCTTCACGCTGCCGACGTTGCTGGCGACGAATCCGCGGCGGTGGCCATGAACCGTGACGACATCCTCGAACACAATCGGAGCGCTTCGGTCGACATCGCGCAAGACGATCGCATCATCGCCTGCGTCGGCGACACGAAACTTCGTGCCGCGCCGGAATGTGATGGCGCCGAGGCGTCTATCCGTGACTCGCAGCGCGGCCGAGAAATCGCCGGAAACCGAGCAGTGATCGACGCTGATCTCCCCTTCGCCGCCGGCGAAGCCAAGGCCGCCGCCCTGTTGCGTTGCGTCGACCGACCCACCGGTGATCGTCACCTTGCCATGCTGATCCTGAAGAAAGAGGGCAAATCCGCCCAGCGACGTCTTGAAGTAAACGTCGCGCACCGTCAATGTCCCGACTGCGCCTGCCCCGCTGATTCCCGCCATCCGCTCTGCGACGATCGTGCATCCGGCGATGATGTTGTCGCCGCTGGTCGAAATCGTGCCGTGGATCACGGGGGACGCTGCCTCCCTGGCAGGAAGGTCGACGCCGGTCTCGACATGAAACTCCGTGCGCAGAGCATCGAGGCCGAACGCTGACCCGACAAGGATCTGACCCTTCTTCAATACGATGCTGTCGGTGTACGGCGTGCCCGAATCGGCGACGTAGATCACATCGCCCACTCTGCTGACGCTGGCGGCGCTTGCCAGCGTCGCATAAGGCCACTGCCGCGTGCCTTGTCCCGGCGCGACGGCCACACTGTCGACGAAGATCACAGTCGCCGATGCGCTCGCGGCGAAGAGGCAGCCGACTACCGCAACGATTGCGAATGACGTTCGCGTCATTGGCGGCGGGCCGTTCCCTGCTCGCGGCTGGCGATCGACTTCTTGACCATGTTCTCGTCGATCGTGAGCACGCGCGTGCCGGCGTCCGCCGGATCGAACTCGAGGTTGCCGATCACACGCCGGAACGTCTCGCGAAGCGCGCGGGCTCCGAGACGCTTCTGCTGGGCTGCGTCCCAGGCGATGGCGATCAACGCTCCCCGCGTGATCTGCAGGTCCACGCCGAACCGCTGAAAGTATGCCCGCGACGTCCGGAAGATCGAGGCCTCCGGCTCCACGAAGATGCGGGCCAGATCGGACTCGGCGAGATCATTCAACACGACGATCGATTCAAAGCGGGAGACGAACTGCGGGGTCATGCCGTAACGGAACAGATCGTCGTACTTCAGGTAGTCCCGCAGATGAAACGGCAACTCTTCACGAACCTCGCCGGAGGCGGAAACGACGACGATCGGCTTCATCGGCGCCACGTCCTGCCCGATCGTGGCGCGACGGAAAACAGCCTCGTAGAGCTCCTCGAAGGCGCCGCCGACGATGAAGAGAATGTTCGACGAGTTGACGGCGAAGCGCATGCCGTCGACGTCGAACTCGACGTTCTCGTTTTCCATCAGCGTCAGGAGAGCTTCCTGCGCCACGATGCCGCGCACGTTCGGTTGCCCGCTGACCTGCGCGCGAATCTTGTCGACTTCATCGATGAAGACGATGCCATGCTCGACGCAGCGAAGGAGATCGCTCATCGAAGCGGTGGCGCCAAGAATTCGCCGCGCGTTAGCGAGCAGCCGGCCCAGCACCGCCTTCCCATATCCCTGGTGCTCCTCGGCGAGCACATTCGCGTTGATGCGAATGACGTTCGCGGATTCGATCAGATCGGCGTGTCCGGCCAGAAACTGCTCGACCGCGCGCATGAGCGTGGTCTTTCCGGAACCGGAGTTGCCGACGAGCAGGATGTTCGGCGCGGGATGCCCGACCAGGTGCTTGACGACGGCGACGGAGAGCTCGCGGATCGCCTCATCCTGACCGACGACGGTCTTGCTCAGCTCTTCGAAGACCTCACGTGGGCGGAGTGGAAAGGAGTCCATAGGATGTGATTGGAAGACGATTGGAGTCGCGGAAGAATAGCACTCCGTCCACGCCCGCATTTCTCACACCTACCGTACTTCGGTTTCAATCGAGCGCAAACGTTCAAGGGTTGAAAAGAGGCCAGAGCTGAAACACGGCTTAGCGCACAGCGCTCAACAACCTGCGCGCGGCGTCGGCTTTCAGCGACGCCTCCACCTCTTCGTCGCCAATCGATGGCTCGTCCTGAGGATGGGCGAGGTAATAGCCTTGGAGTAAGTCGACGCCGAGGTCGCGGCACCATTCGTATTCCTCGACGGTCTCCAGGCCCTCGGCCAGCGTCTTCGCGCCGATCTTGCCCGCCAGGTCGACCAGCATCTTCACGAGATCCTGCTTGATCGGCTCGTCGGCCAGCGTCGACACCAGGCCTTTCGTGATCTTCAGGTAGTCGGGGGCCAGTGCGGCGATCGCTTCGAGCGAGGCGTAACCGGAGCCGGCATCGTCGATGGCCACTTCGATCCCCTTCTCGCGGAACTCGTCGAGCAGCCTTCGGAAGACGGCGTAGTCCTCGATCGCGGCGCGCTCCGTCAGCTCGAACACGAAGTTGCCTCGGTGCTCCGAGAAGAAGGAGACCATCTCGTGGATGCGGAACTCCGACTCCTCGAACATCTCCGCCTCGAGATTGAGCAGGAACTTCTTGCCGTCGAGCTCGAAGGAGCGCAGGCGCTTCAACGCCGCTTCGAGCGCTACCGTCTCCAGCGCCCAGGCCAGCTTGGCCTCGCGGGCGAAGCCGAAGAGGACGTCGGAATTGCGGAACGACGAATTGGGCAGGCCGCGCGTCAGCACCTCGTAGCCGAAGACCGTCGACTTCTGCGCCCAGACGATCGGCTGGAACAGCGTCGTCACCTTCTTGCGGCGGATGATGTCGCGTAGCTCGCGCGTCAGTTGTTTCTTGCGCTGCTGCTCGGCGTTGCGCACGGTATCGCCGGCGCTCTGCATGCCCTGATAGACCTGCCGCTCCAGGCGGATCTGCGGCCGGTAATCGATACGGGCCGCGCCGACGAAGAAGCCGATCTGTCCCTGCTGCATGTTCGGGAAGCGCTCGCGCATCGCCGTGATCAGCTTCTCGCGCACATCATTGGCCATGAGGTCGAAGGCCGTCTCCTGGCGCAGATCGGTGCCTCGCGATTCGAAGAAAATGTAGAAGCTCGATCCGCCGACGAGGTTCGCGGCCACGATTGCCCTTGGAAACCGATTCCGCGCCTCGGCTGCCACAGCTTCGCCCGCGCAGCGGAGGAACTCGTCGAAGAAGGCCCAGCCGTACTCCGCCTCGATCGACTCGAACTGCTCGATGTCGACGTAGACGATGCCGATCTCGCTTTGCTCGATGAGCATCTCCTTCAGCCGCGCCAGGACCATCGGCATCGTCGGCAGGCCGCTGGCCTTGTCGAAGAGCATGCTCTCGGACGCCTTGGCCAGTTCGCCGGCGGAGTGCGTGTCGCGATGCTTGCGCTGGAGCAAGGCTGCGATTCTCTTGACGACCTCGTCGCGATTGAACGGCTTGACGAGGTAGTCGTCCGCTCCAAGTTGCAAGCCGGTCAGCCGGTCCTTCACATCTCCTCGTCCCGTAACGAGCACGACGGCGATGTGCGACGTTCGCTGCACCGCCTTGAGCGCCTGGCAGACTTCCCAGCCGCTGCGCTTCGGCATCATCACGTCGAGCAGGACGAGATCCGGCAGGCGCGACTGTGCGATGGCGAGTGCCGCTTCGCCGTCGCGGGCAGTCAGGACATCGCAGTCGAGCGGGCGCACATACAGCGTCAGCAGGCGCTGCACGTCTTCATCATCATCGGCAATCAGAATCACGGGCCGCTCGGGCATAGCTTGCGCATCTTATTGCTTGAACCGGGCCAGTGCCTGGGGAGCGCGTGCATCTCGCCCGCATTCGTTCCGCGCTCCGAGGCAATGTGTTAAGTTCCCACGCCGCATTGATTGGAGAACCATGATCAAATTCGGGACCTCGGGATGGCGTGGCATCATCGGCGAGGATTTCACTTTCAGCAACGTCCGCATCGCCAGCCAGGGCATCACCAACTACCTGAAGAAGTCGAATCTG
>DATLVW010000379.1:0-11241 GCA_035577085.1 Thermoanaerobaculia bacterium | reverse complement strand
GAGCACGCGGTCGTCGTCGGTGACGGCGAGGATGATCACCGCTGTCTTTCCCTTCTTCCGCTCGACGTACTGCCATGTATCCCGTTCCAGCACCAGAACGTGCTTTCCTTCGAAAACGGTTTTCGGCTCGTCGCTCATGGTCAGAAGAGACTACCTTGCGTCGTGGGCCGTCGAAAAGCGTCCGTGGACAGGTCGTATTTCTTTTCGTTGAGATGCAGGCGGCGGCACGTCACTTCGAACATCGACGCGATCTGATCGGCGAAGATCCCTTTGCCTCGCTGGCGAACGCCCCACTGCGGATCGTAGAATTTCCCTTCGCGCAGATCGCGGACGCGGTTCATCACCTTTTCCTTGCGGTCGGGATAGTGCTCTTCCAGCCATTTCTCGAACAGCGGCGCCACAGCCCATGGCAAACGCAGGACGACGAATCCGGCCGACGTTCCGCCGGCGTTAGCGGCCGCGGTCAGGATCGCAGGCATCTCATGATCCGTGATCGCGGGCACGACCGGCGCCACCATGACACCCGCGGGAATCCCGGCCTTTGCCAGCGCTTCGATCGCCGCAATGCGTAGCTCCGGACGCGACGCGCGCGGCTCCATCAGATTGGCGAGATGCGGATCGAGCGTCGTCACCGAGATGTGGACCGATACGGCGTTGTGCGCGGCCAGCTCCTGCAGGATGTCGATGTCGCGCGTAACGAGATGGTTCTTCGTGATGATGCCGACCGGATTGCGGAACTCAGCCAGCACAGCCAGACAACGCCGCGTGATCTCCAGCTTGCGCTCGATCGGCTGATAGGGATCGGTCACACCGCTGATGGCAATCATCCGCGGCTCGTACTTGCGCGACATCAGCTCCTCGCGCAGCAGCTCAGGCGCGTCTTCCTTCACCAGGATCTTCGTCTCGAACTCGAGCCCGGCCGAGAAGCCAAGGAATTCGTGGCTGGGGCGGGCGTAGCAGTAGATGCAGCCGTGCTCGCAACCGCGGTACGGATTGATGCTTGTATCGAAACCGACGTCGGGACTGTCGTTGTGCGCGAGGATCGTGCGGGTCGGATCGCGAAGAAAGAGCGTTCGCGGCAGCGGCGCCGGCTCGTCGTCGCTCGGCGACGCGTCTTCATCGAGCACGTACTCGAGCTTCTCGAACCGGTTCTGCGGATTCCAGCTCGCGCCGCGGCCCTTAATCGCTTCGCGGCTGGGGTCAGAGGTCGTCATCGCCTCCGAGGCTATCAAGAGGGTCAAGAGAATCTACGGTGGGTGGAAAAGTTGCAAAAAAACCGATCACCACAGAGGCACTGAGAGCACAGAGATGATCATTGCAACTCCGTGAACTCTGTGTCTCTGTGGTGATCGGTTTTGTGCAACCCAGCAACCACAAACCTAATTCGCCGGATCGTAATACCGCACCACTAGCATCCCCACGCCCTTCTGCGCTTGTTCCGATTTCGGATCGGCGGAAAGGACGGCCATCACGTTCGGCAGGATCTGGTCGTAGAGCACGATCTTCTGCGACTTCATGCGCGGCTTTCCCAGCGCTTCATGCAGGTAGGCCCACTCTTCATCGAACGCTTTCGGCGCGTCCTGTAAAATCGTGAAGAGCTCGAAGCGAGCGGACTTCAACCGCTCTCTCTCGAACTGCAACGTCAGCGACTTATCGTCGGCGTACTCGACGACGAGCTGATTCTCGCCATCGCCGCGCTTCGTCTTCCAGCCGTTCGACTCCAGCGCATGCACAGCCGCTGCCCTGCTCATTCCGATCGTCAGATGAAACGACTCCGGACGCATCCACGAGGTCCTGCTGTTCGACGGAAACGCGGTCGCGAAGAAGAGTGCGAGGACAGCGATCATGCCGCTCCCTGCGTCGTTGCCTCAGCTTTCAGTTGCGGATCCCAACCAACCACGGCATTCCCCGTCCCGATCACAGTCCAATACCCGTAGACCTCGGCGGGATAGGACGGGAAGTCGAGCGCGGAGAGCATCCACGCAAGCGATCCCGCCTTCACCTCGCTCACCGCCATGTCCATGAACTCGGGCAGGACCGCGATGAGCTCGCGCGTCCGCCCTTTGCGCATCAGGTCGAGCACTTTCATGTCCCATAGATAGCCGCTGTGCTCGTAGACGTGCTCGCGCGACATGTCTTCGGGGATGTCAGGCTCCGTCGTGAAATGACGATGCGAAAGCGTGTTCGACGCCAGCAACACCGCGCGCCGCCCGCTCTTCTCGATGGCCCGCTTCGTGGCCTGACCGAGCCTCAGCATCTGCTGCTGCCCCATCTCGTTCGAGAAATAGTACGGTGAGTTGTTCGAGGAGATGCCGACGATCGGGATGTCCCACTCCGGATTCATCATGTGGCAGGAGACGATCGTGCCGTAGTCGACGCGGAAGTTGGGGTTCCGCATCATCTTCGTAATCAACCCGTCGCGCCGACCTTCTTCAGCGATCAATTCCGCCAGCTCGACGTCGACTTTGATGTCGTAGTTGAAGCGGAACAGATTCGGAAAGATCGGATCGACCGAGAGCCCGTGAAACTCGGGGATACCGAGGAAGTGATGGCCGATCACGGTCTGCCAGTGGGGCGAGTGGACGAGAAAAACGTCCGGCTTCTTTTCCAGGAAATGCTTGCGCGCCCGCTCGTATCCCCAGCGCAGCACTTCCCATCCGCACTCCGAGCGCGGCTCGTTGCGCCAGTGGTTGTCGCCGTAAACGATGTGCGGCGGATGGGGCGCGAGAACGCCGCCGATGATGGTTCCGGACATTGCGGATAGTTTAGCGATTAAACGGGTACTCGTTAATCCAGTGAAAGCCGCGGGTCGTCAGGAGGAACTTCGGGATTGGCTCGCGGTGACAGAGCGCGTGCACTTTGTGGCCGCCAAGATCGCCGTCGATGATCAGCGTTTCGGCGTCCGGCCGCGCATAGGAAAGGATTCCGTCCCATGCCGGCTCGTTTCTTCGCGAGACGATCAGCTTTTGCGTCTTTTCGACGAGCTGAACATTCACCCGCTGCCGGGAATCGTTCATCAGCTGCACCGAGGCCATGTAGCGCAGGTCGAAGATGACGCGGCGCCAGCGCGCAGGATCGTTAACCGGAATCGTTTTGCCGTCGACCTGGAAGTCATCGACGCGCCAGATTCCGTAAAGCGGCGAGCGTGCCTCCGCTCCGCCATACATCCGTTGCATCGCGCGCACTTCCTGGAACGACGTCAGCACAACCACAGCGACAGCGAGCGTGCGCAAAACGACTCCGGCGATCTCGACGGCGCGGTTTCGCCAGAAGCGTGGCAGCGGCGCGGTTGTGACGGGCCGGTTGCGAACGAAGAAATCGACGAGCCGCGGCACGTCCGGAAGAGCGATCACGACTGCCATCGCCAGCAGTTCGAGCGAATAGATTTTCACCGGCACGTCGTACATGAAGTTGAGCGCGACGATGTTGGCCAGAACGCCCGCCGAGACGAGTGCGCCCAACAATGCCGCACGGCGCATCGTCAGGAGCAAGCCGCCGAGCATCTCCAACGCGCCGGCGAAAATGGTGTAGGCCGCCGACGCTCCCATGAACGTCCAGAGAAGCCCCATCGGCGAGGCGTCGCCAAACGGCTGTAGCAGACGATCGAGAGTAGGCGGCGGAAATTGCGAAGGGATCACCTTGGCAGCGCCGTATCGCATCATCGCGATCGCGAGTGCGAAGCGGAGATACGCGCGAAGAGCGATCCAGGCCCGGTCGTAGTCTCTGCGCCGCCGATCGATTACGCTCCAGACGATCGTGATCAGCACGGCGCCGATTGCGATGCATAGCAGTTGAACCCAGCTGTAGGTCGTGTCGCCGCTGCCATTCGGAAGGACGGCGACCGAGACGTGGAGAAGGCGCGCCATCGCCCGAACCGCCGCAGCCTCCATCGTGTCCAGGAAGCGCGTCAGCGGTGCCCATGGGATCCGATTGAAGGGAAACGGAAGATTCACGAGGATGAAGAAGGCTGCCGCGAAGCGGAAGAGAATGCGCTTCACCAGCGGCCAGGGCGCCGTGGCTTCCGAATCGCTGACGGTCATTGCGACAGTTTAGGCCTTCGCGATTTGAAGCAACACGCGCAGCCGCTCCGCGTCTACGGTCGGCTCCGCACACGCATACGCTTCGCAGACATAGGCCATCGCGCGATCGGCAGGTCTCTTCTCCATCAGCGGAAGATCACCTGATCCCGAGCCGGCCACCAGAACTCGGTGCGGCAGATACTCTTCGCCAGCGACTTTGCGCAACGCACGGAACGTCGGATCGTCGATCGAACCTGTGATCACGATCTCTTTCGGCTGCCCGGCCCGCCACTCGGCAACTCCCAGCAGGAGTCCGAAGCCCGAGGGATAGCGCTCGGCGAGCGGCGCGATTGCCGCGATCGTCTTCGTCGCCGCCTCGGCGTACCTCTCTTCGCCAAAGAGAAGCGCGAGCCGGAGGAGGACGTCGGCTGCGACGGAGTTCCCCGAGGGCGTGGCGTTGTCGAAGAGATCCTTCGGCCGCGTGATGAGCGCCTCGTGATCGGTTGGCGTGTCGAAGAAACCGCCGTTCTGCGCATCGGCGAAACGATCGAGGATCTGATCGGCCAGTTGGCGGGCGGCGTCGAGGTAACGCCGCTCGTGCGTAGCCTCGTATGCGAGCGCGAGCCCCCAGGCGACGCCGCTGTAATCCTCGAGCAGGCCGGCGATCTTCGGCGTGCGCATCAGCCGGCCGCTGGTGTCGATCCGTGTCAGAAGAAAATCAGCGTTGTGCCGAACGACATCGCGATACGAGTCCTTATCGAACGCGACCGCCGCCTCGGCGAATGCGACAAGCATCCAGCCGTTCCAGCCGGCGAGGATCTTTTTGTCGCGTGCCGGCCATACGCGCTGCGATCGCGCGCCGTACAACTTGCACTTGCCACGCGCGGCGACGTCGACGAGGTGATCGATCGTGATTCCGAGATCGGCAGCGACCGACTCCGGATCACGCGGCATGTTGAGGATGTTTTCTCCCTCCCAGTTGCCGCGGTCGGTGATGTCGTAGAGCGCGCAGAAAATGCGTCCCTCCTCTTCACCGAGTAGAGTCATCACCTCCGCGCGCGACCAGACGTAGAACTTGCCTTCAACACCTTCCGAATCGGCGTCCTGCGTCGCGTAGAAGCCGCCGTCGGGCGAGGTCATCTCGCGCTGCACGAAGCCGAGGATCTCGCTGGCGATGCGGGCGAAGAAGGGATCCTTCGTGTACTGCCACGCCCGGGTGTAGAGGCGCGCCAGCAACGCGTTGTCGTACAGCATCTTCTCGAAGTGCGGCACCAGCCAATGCGCGTCGGTGGAGTAACGATGAAAGCCGCCCCCGACCTGGTCGTACATCCCGCCGCGAGCCATCTTCGTCAAGGTGTGCGTGATGATCTCGTCGAGGCGTTTGTCGCCGTTGCGCCAGGCAACCTGCATCAGAAAATCGAGCGACATCGACGGCGGGAACTTCGGCGCGCCACCGAAGCCGCCGTGGGCGGAGTCGTAGCCCTGAGCGATGCGCGCGGCGGCACGATCGAGCGCGTCATGCTCCAGAGCTCCGCCGCCCTGAAACTTCACCGTGCTCAGCGAGCGGACGACCTCGGCTGACGCGGCCTCCACATCCTCGCGCCGCGACCGATACGCCTCGGATACATGCTCCAGCACCCGCCGGAAGCCGGGCATGCCGTGACGATCGTCCGGCGGAAAGTACGTCCCGGCGTAGAACGGCGCGCCGCCCGGCGTGAGGAACATCGACATCGGCCAGCCGCCGTGGCCGGTCATCATCTGCACCGCTTCCATGTAGATCGAGTCGACGTCAGGCCGCTCCTCGCGGTCGACTTTGACGGCGATGAACTTCTCGTTGAGGATCGCCGCCAGCTCCTCGTTTTCGAACGACTCGCGCTCCATCACATGGCACCAGTGGCAGGCGGAGTAGCCGATCGAGAGAAAAAGGGGCTTGTCCTCGGCGCGCGCCCTCGCGAATGCCTCGTCGCCCCACGGATACCAGTCGACGGGGTTGTGCGCGTGCTGCAGGAGGTAGGGAGAAGTCTCGTTGGCGAGGCGGTTGGCCATGTTCAGAGTCTATGCCCGCCTTGTCTGCCGCGATCTTCAGCAAATTTGACATCGACATCATCAAGTCAGTCGAGATGATGTCACATTCGGCAAGTTTTGCCACGATACACTCCAAAATCGGTGCTTTCGACTCAAAAGATTTGAGTCCGGACTCAAGAAACGAAGGTCCGGACTCAAAAAACGAAGGTCTGGACTCAAGAACGAAGGTCCGGACTGAGCAAACGAAGGTCCGGACTCAAGAAATGAAGGTCTGGACTCAAGAACGAAGGTCCGGACTCAAGGAACGAAGGTCCGGACCCAAGAACTAAGATCCGGACTCAAGAAACGAAGGTCCGGACCCAAGAACGAAGGTCTGGACCCAAGAAACGAAGGTCCGGACTCAAGAACTAAGACCCGGACTCAAGAAACGAAGGTCCGAACTCAAGAAACGAAGGTCCGGACTCGAGAACGAACGTCCGGACTCAAGAAAGTAACGTCGGGACTCGCGGCAACTCAGATGTGATCCCAATCAACACGGGAATGACCCGCTCTCACGCCTTCGGGTGCGCCTTCTTGTACACCGCGATCAACTGCCAGTCGTTTAGGTGCGTGTACTTCTGGGTCGTCGAGAGCGAGACGTGGCCGAGGAGCTCCTGGATGCCGCGAAGATCGGCTCCGGCGTTGAGCAGATGCGTGGCGAAGGAGTGGCGCATCGTGTGGGGTGACACGCCTGCGCGCAGCGACGCTCTCCGAACGTAGCGGTCGAACAACCGTCGCACGCTACGCGTCGTGATGCGCTGCCCGCGGTAGTTGACGAAGAGAGCCGGCTCCTCGATGTCCGTGGCCAGCTCGCCGCGTACGGCCAGCCACTCGCGAATCGACGCCTCCGCTTTCGAACCGAACGGAACGATCCGTTCCTTCGATCCTTTGCCGCGCACCTTCACCAGCCGCGCACGCAGCTCGACATCCTCGATGTTGATTCCGACTAGCTCGCTGATCCGCAATCCCGAGGCGTAGAGAACCTCGAGAAAGGCGCGGTCGCGAAGACCGAGCGCATTCGACGTGTCGGGCTGCTCGATCAGGAGCGCCACGTCAGCCGGCTGCAACACAGTGGGCAGATGCTTTTCGCGCTTCGGCGTGGCCACGCTGCGGGCAGGGTTGGCCTCCATCACACCTTCGCGCATCAGGTACTTGAAGAACGATCGGATTGCCGACAGGTGCCGGGCAGCCGAGGCGCGTGCGAGCTTGCGGCGGGCCAGATGCGCGAGATACGAGCGGATGGCCAGATGATCGACGACCGTGAAATCGAGCTGATCGCGGCCCAGCGTCAGGTAGTCGTTGCAGAGAAACGAGATCAGCGACTCGAGATCGTCCCGGTATGCGGTGATGGTGTTGACGGAGACGTTCCGCTCGTAGGTAAGGTAATCGAGGAAATCGCCAATTTCGTTCTTCACGCCCGCCACTCCCGATAACGATGATACGCCACGACAAGTTACGATAGGCCATGCCTCTCATGGTGTTCCTCGATGAGGCGGGTGATCACTCGCTCGACCCGGTCGATAAGGATTTCCCAGTTTTCGTTCTCGTCTTCCTGTTGTGCGAGCAGACCGACTACACGAATGTGATCATTCCTGCGTTCACCCGTTTCAAGATCGACCACTTTGGGCACGACGGAGCGATTCTCCATTCGCGCGACATTCGGAAGGCGCTGGGCGACTTTTCCTTCCTGAGGGTTCCGGAGCGTCGAGAGTTATTTCACGCCGATCTGAACCGCCTAATGCGAGACGCCCCCTTCGAGCTAATAGCAATCGCCATCCGCAAAGACCTGCACAAGCAACGCTATGGAAGCAGCAGTCGCAATCCTTACGACCTCGCGCTCGAGTTCGGGATGGAGCGGCTAAAAGCGTATGTCGATGAGCTAGGTCAGCGGCACGTCACGCTGCTCGCTGAAGCACGAGGAAAGAACGAAGACAACGCGTTGCGTCTCTCCTTCCTTCAACTTCTGAAGCACGGTTCTTTCTACCAGAAGTTTGATGACACTGAGTTCGATCTGAAATTCGTCGCCAAGAAAGCGAATGTACTCGGTCATCAACTGGCCGACCTCTGCGCGTATCCAATCGCGCGCCGAATCATCACTTTCACGAAGAGTAGCCGCGCGTTCGATATCGTCCGGCTGAAGTTTCTTCAAAGGCCGGGCTGGCGCCACGGGTTCAAGATCTTTCCGTAAAACAAAAGGCCCCGATCGCTCAGGGCCAGTTGCCGACCGGGAGTTCCCAGTCCCAAATCAGGATTAACAACGAACGGTACGCGGGCCTGATTCCGTCGTCAAGTCTTCGTCCCACCGTCATTGCGCCCGCGGCACAGCGCGTGCTAGGTTCGCGTCCCCCGGAGGCTGTCCATGTCTGACGAGGTCACAACTCTCAAGAAAACCCCGCTGAACCAGCTCGAGCACGAGCTCGGCGGGAAGATGGTCGACTTCGGTGGCTGGGAGCTTCCGGTGCAGTTCAGCAGCATCCTCGAGGAGCATGCCGCGGTTCGCGAGCACGTTGGCCTTTTCGATGTCTCGCACATGGGCGAGCTGACCGTCAAAGGTCCGGATGCCCTGGCGCTTCTGCAGCGCGCGACGTGCAACGACGTCTCGAAGCTCGAGAACGGGCGCGCGCAGTACAACGGTTTGCTCTATCCGACGGCCGGGTTCGTCGACGACATCCTCGTCTATCAGAATGCTGCCGATGACTTCTTCGTCGTCGTCAACGCCTCGAACAGCGACAAAGACTACGAATGGATCGCCGACGCCGCGAAAGGGATGGACGTCGAGGTCCGCAACGTCAGCGCCGATTACGCGCAACTGGCGCTGCAGGGCCCGGAGGCCGAACGCCTGCTCCAGCCGATGACCGACGTCGACCTCGCTCCGATGAAGTACTACCGCTTCGGCACCGGCAAGGTCGACGGCGTGCCGGCCATCGTCTCGCGCACCGGCTACACCGGCGAAGATGGATTCGAAGTCTACGTCGCGCCGTCCGAAGGTCCCCGCATCATGCGCAAGCTCCTCGACGCCGGGGCGAAGCCATGCGGCCTCGGCGCACGCGACACGCTCCGGCTCGAAGCGAAGATGGCGCTCTACGGAAACGATATCGACCAGACCACCACCCCACTCGAAGCCGACCTCGGATGGATCGTCAAGGTCGAAAAGGGGGACTTCTTCGGCCGCGACGTCCTCCAGCGTGAGAAGGCGGAAGGACCGCGCCGCAAGCTGGCTGGATTCGAGATGGTCGACCGCGGAATCGGCCGGCACGGATACCCCGTCGTCGATGGCGGCGAGGAAGTCGGCGTCGTCACAAGCGGTACGCACTCGCCGACATTGAAAAAAGCGATCGGTCTCGCATATCTTCCGCTCGACAAATCAGCGCCCGGCAACGAATTCATGGTCCTCATCCGAGGAAAAGAAGTTCGGGCGCGCGTTGTCCCCACACCCTTCTACAAGCGATCGAGATAAGGAGCGGCGATGACTCCGGAAGACAGTAGATACGCCAAGAGCCACGAATACATCAACGTAGAAGGTGAGATCGGAACCATCGGGATCACCGACTACGCGCAGAAAGAGCTCGGCGACGTCGTATTCGTCGAGCTGCCGCAGGTCGGTACGCAACTCGAGGCCGGTGACGAGCTTGGATCGATCGAATCAGTCAAAGCCGTCTCCGAGCTTTTCGCTCCCGTCGGCGGCGAAGTCGTCGAAATCAATGAGCGCCTCGCCGAGAAGCCGGAGTTGATCAACACCGATCCGTACGGCGACGGTTGGATGGTCCGCATCAAAGTCGCCGACCCGAGTGAGGTCGACGAGCTGCTCATGACCGCCGAGGAGTACGACGAGTACGTGGAGACGGAATCCCACTAACGTGACCAATCTCCCCGATCCTCTTACCTCGGTACACCGCTACATCTCCAACGCTTCCGAAGATGTCCGCGAGATGCTCGAGGTCATCGGCGTCGATTCCATCGACAGGCTTTTCGAGACGATCCCGGATGAGGTCAAACTAACCGCGCTGCTCGACATCCCGGGCCCTTGGTCGGAGATCGAATCGCGGCGCTGGTTTCGCGACCTTGCATCAAAGAACAAGTCCGCTGCCGATCACGTCTCGTTCCTCGGCGGCGGCGCGTATCTGCACTACCAGCCCGCGTGCATCGATCAACTGCTGCTGCGCGGCGAGTTCCTGACCTCGTACACGCCGTATCAGCCCGAAGTCTCGCAGGGGACGCTGCAAACCATCTTCGAGTACCAGACGCATCAGTGTCTGCTGACCGGACTCGATGTCGCCAACGCGTCGCTCTACGACGGCTCGACCGGATTGTGCGAGGCGGTGCTCCTGGCGGAGCGCGTCGTGCGCAATCGCAAGAAGGTCGTGATCGCGCGGTCGGTGCATCCGCAGTACACCGAAACGGTCCGCACGTACGTGCAGAACCTCGGCTACGAGATCGTGGAAGTGGGCTGGACCGCGGATGGACGCGTCGACACGGCAGCGCTTCGCGAGGCGTGTACGAGCGACGTCTTCGCGGTCGCCGTGCAATCGCCGAACTTCCTCGGCGTGATCGAAGACTATGACGCGATTCGCGAGATTGCCGACGCCGCCGGCGCCGTGAAGATCGCCGTGATCACCGAAGCAACATCCCTCGGCATCCTTACTCCCCCCGGCGCGCATGGGTTCGATATTGCCGTCGGCGAGGGACAGGCCTGGGGCATCCCGACGCAGTTCGGCGGTCCCTACGTCGGCTTCATGGTCGTCAAAGAAGCCCTGAAGCGGCACATGCCGGGACGTCTGGTCGGCGAGACTGTCGACGTCGATGGCCGCCGCGCATACGTGCTTACGCTGGCCACGCGCGAGCAGCACATCCGCAGAGGCAAGGCCACATCGAACATCTGCACGAATGAGGCGCTGATCGCGCTCGGCGCGAACATGTATCTGTCGCTGATGGGCAAAGAAGGACTGCGCGAAGTCGGCGAGCAGTGCCTGCAGAAGACCGCGTATCTGCGCAAGAAACTCAATGGAGTCGGATCGGTTTCCCTGCCGTTCAGTGGTCCGGTCTACAACGAGATCGTCGTGCGGACACCGTTTCCCGCCGCCCAGATCCTCGCCGACCTCGAGCACGAAAAGATCCTCGGCGGGATTCCCCTCGGGCCGTTCTACGAAGGCCACGAAAA
>DATLVW010000378.1:0-6685 GCA_035577085.1 Thermoanaerobaculia bacterium | reverse complement strand
GTAGTCGGCACGGCGCCGGACGGACTCATCGATTCCGACGTCCCCTCCCATTACAAATGTGACGCCATGTGGCTGGTCAATCGTGAGACGTTCCAGCCACGATGCGAACTTCAAAGAATCGACTGACCGGCCTCGCTCATCGAGAACGACCACATACCCCTGTTCAGGAATCGCGGCCAGCAGCCGCGCCGAATCGGCGCGCATGATAGCCACATCATTCTCGCTCTTTCTACCGCGCTTCGAGGTCACTTCAACGATCTCGATCGGGAAGAAATGCTTGATCCGGTTGAAGTAACGCTCGACGACCGCGGCAAACTCGGCGTCGGCATTCGAACGAGGCCAGATGAGGTGAAATTTCATGGTTGGGGGGTGGGGTGTGGAGGGTGGGGCGTGGGGGTGGAAACCGCCGAGACGGCGTCGTCAAGGGAGAGCGGGCAGGTGCTCGGAGGGCTGGTTAGTCTGTCTCGCATGCGTTTCGTCTCTCCCACACCCCACGCCCCACTCCCCACACCCTTCATTCGATCCCATACCTCTTCCGTTTTTCCAGCAGCGTCTTCCGGTTGATGCCGAGGATCTGGGCAGCGCGGGAGTAATTCGATTTCGTCTGGCGCACGACGTCGCGGATGTAGCGCGCCTCCAACTCATCAAGAGTCCAACGGTGGCTGGTTGCTGCGGCGACAAAATCGCTGGTCAACGTTGGCAGAGATGAGGGCGTCAACACGTCGCTCTCCTCGACCAGGACCGCGCGGTCGATCACGTTGCGAAGTTCACGGACATTGCCGGGCCAGTCGTGCTCGACGAGGATGCGCATCGCCACAGGGTCGATGGCACTCTTCCTTCGAGCCAGAAACGACCGGGCAAGTTGCGGGATGTCTTCGCGCCGTTCCCGCAGCGGCGGAATCGTGAGTGTGACCACATTGATCCGATAAAAAAGATCGCGCCGAAGCTCATTCACCAGCTCCTCGGCCGGCACGCTCGACGACGAGATGACGCGGCCATCCAGGGCGACCGTCTGGTTGCTGCCGAGCCTCGTGAACCGTTTCTCCTGGATCGCGCGGAGCAGCTTTGCCTGCAGCGCGGGAGCAAGAGAGGCAATGTCATCGAAGTAAATCGTCCCACCCTTCACCAACTCGAGTTTGCCGAGCTTCCGCGCCTGGGCATCGGTGAACGTGCCTTTTTCGAAGCCGAACAACTCCGATTCAAAGAGCTCGACGGGGATACTGGCGCAGTTGATGCGGATAAACGGGTTTTGACGCCGTGCGCCACAGGCATGAATCGCTTCGGCCAGGAAGTCCTTGCCGGAGCCTGACTCGCCGAGGATGAGCAGGTTTACGTCGTGGTCGAGGACTTTCTCCACCGTCTGGAGAAGCGCCCGCATCGAAGGACTCTTCGTGCGAACGAAGTCCCTGATGACCGGACTACGATGTTTTCTTGCGGCGGACATGCGCCGGGGCCGCTTCCTCGCTGAGCTCCGCGGTGACGTTCGGGGCATCGCCCCAGAGCCGCTCCAGTCCATAGAAGCGGCGGCAGTCTTCGGTGAAGATGTGGAAGATGAAATCGCCGTAATCGACGAGAATCCAGCGTCCTGGCGTTGCTCCTTCGACGAGCAGAGGTCGCACCCCTTCGTCGCGCAGCGTATCGACGACGCCGTCGGCGATGGCCTGAGCCTGGCGCTCCGAAGTTGCAGAACAGAGGATGAAGTAGTCGGCGATCGACGTGACGTTGCCGACCGCGAGGACCTGGAGATCGAGAGCTTTCTTATCGAGTGCTGCGGCGACCGCGGTACGCACGCGGTTTTGGATGGGATCGTTCAAGGTTGACCCTCTTTGTACAAGCCGTAGTGGTGAATGTAACGCGAGACGAGGGGATCGACAAACGCATCGATCGATTGCCCCGCCCACACGCGTTCACGAATCTCAGTAGAAGAAACGGGAACAGTGGCATTGGCGGCGAAGATGATGCGGGGGGTGGGGGGTGGTGGGGGATGGAGGGTGGGAGAGTCGGGTGTCGCGGGTCGGGAGTCGGGTGTCGGAGATAAGTCCGCTTCTTTTTCTCCCACTCCCAACTCCTCGCCCACTCCCCGCGTCGCGATAAGAGCTGGCGAGATGCCCGGCTTTTCTCCCACTCCCCACTCCCTACCCCCCACACCCCGCTTCAAAACCACAAATCGCGCAAGCTGAAATAGCCGCTCCGAGTTCTTCCAACGATGCAGGTCGGCCAGATTATCGGCTCCGATAATCAAGTCGAACGAGGCGCCTTCGTACTGTTGATGCAATGCTTCGAGCGTGTCGACGGAGTACGAGATGCCGCCGCGCTCCAACTCGATCGGCGAGAGATAGAACGCATCGTGATTGCGGATTGCCAGCGCCGCCATCGCGAATCGATGGGATCCGGCCGCGACGATGCGACCGGCTTTGAATGGCTGCCGCCATGCCGGGATGTAGAGCACGCGGTCCCACTGCATCTCCTCGCGGACGGCAAGGACAGGCTCGAGGTGTCCGTGATGAAAGGGGTCGAACGTGCCGCCGCAGATGCCGATTCTCATATTGCGGGACGCTGGAGGATTCGGGCTTCCTCCGCTTCGTGACGCTCGGGCTCGGCGCGGTTCTCGCGTACAAACCGAGCCAGGACGCGCACGAGGTCGCGCACACCCTCGCCGGCGACGGCCGAGATTTCATAATAGTCGTAGCCGTTCTTCATGGCGTACGCGCGCAGCTTTTCGGAATTGCCCGGAACCGCGGAGTCGAGCTTCGATCCACAGATGAACCGCGGTTTCGTTGCCAGAGTCTCGGAGTAGCGCTCCAACTCCCTCGCGATGACCTCAGCATCCAACTCGGGAGTCTCATTCGCAGCCAGATCGACGAGGTGAACGAGAACCGTGCAGCGCTCGACGTGGCGAAGAAAGCGGTCGCCGAGGCCGTGACCCTCGTGGGCGCCCTCGATGAGTCCTGGGATATCGGCAACAACGAAGGTCTCGTTGTCGTCCGCGCGGACGACGCCGAGGTTCGGGATCAGGGTGGTGAAGGGATAGTCGGCGATCTTCGGTTTGGCCGCGCTGATCACGGAGATCAGCGTCGATTTGCCGGCGTTCGGGAGACCGACCAGACCGACGTCAGCGATCAACTTCAGCTCGATGGCGAGCTCGCGCTCTTCGCCGGCGTTGCCATCCTGCGCGAAACGCGGCGCCTGGCGCGTGGCGGTGGCGAAATGCTGATTGCCCCACCCGCCACGGCCGCCCTTGGCGACGAGAATGCGCTCGCCGTCATGCGCGAGGTCGGCGACTAGATCGCCCGTGGCCTTGTCGCGAACGACGGACCCGATCGGAAGATCGATCGTGATGTCGTCTCCGTCAAAGCCAGAGCAGTTCGAGCCCATGCCGTGCTGGCCGCGGCCTGCTTCCCACTCGCGCCGAAACTGCAGGTGGTAGAGCGTGTTGAGCCGCTGAGACGCGACGATCCAGACCGAGCCACCCTTGCCGCCGTCGCCGCCGGAAGGGCCACCTTTCGGAACGAACTTCTCGCGCCGGAAAGCGATACAGCCTTTTCCGCCGTCTCCGGCCTTGACCTTGATGGTTGCCTGATCGATGAACATTTCTTTTTTCGGGGGTATCGGGGATCGGGAGTCGGGGGTCGGAGCAAAACCTGTGATGCTCCGACACCCGACTCCAGGGCCCCCGACACCCGTCGTGCGAACGGTGCGCCAAAACAAAACGCCGCTCCGAAGAGCGGCGTCATCACAACGGCAAAGAGGGAGATTACTCGGCAGCGGCGGTGACGGCAGGGGTAACGCTGATGTAGCGCCCGCGCTGGCCCTTGTCATGGAACTGGACGATGCCGTCGATCTTGGCGAAGAGCGTGTGGTCGCGGCCGATGCCGACATTCACGCCGGGATAAAAACGCGTTCCGCGCTGGCGGACGAGAATCGAGCCACCGGTGACAAACTGTCCGGCGAAGCGTTTCACGCCGAGCATTTTCGGCTGCGAGTCGCGGCCGTTGCGTGAGGAGCCTTGTCCTTTTTTATGAGCCATGGCTGGTCTCCTTAGAGATTGATGCTGTCAATGCGAAGCTGGACGAGATCCTGACGGTGTCCATGCTTGCGCTTCGTGTGGTTCTTGCGGCGCTTCTTCTTGAAGACGATGATCTTGTCGCCGCGCATCTCGCGGACGACGGTGGCCATGACCGAGGCGCCGCTGACCATCGGAACGCCGACCTTCGGCTGATCGCCGCCGACCATCAGGACTTCGCTGAACGTGATCTTTTCCTGATCAGCATTGCTGAGCACGTCGCGCTCGACGTAGAGGGTCTCGCCCTGCGCGACCCGATACTGCTTTCCACCGGAACGAATGATGGCGTACACGAATGACCTCCAGGAAAAAGACCACGCTTTCTAGCACACAGCGGTCAGACGGTCAATTTTTGACGGTCCGGCGGCGTGGACTGGGGTGAACGGCGAAGGAGCGAGGCCTTATTCCTCGCCGGCAGTGCTCAGAACCTCACCAACTGGGTAGCCATTCCGACGCTGTCCGTAACGGTATCGCGAATGGCGACGACGACCCGATGGCGCTCGCCTCCGCGGAGTTTGATGGCGTTGCGGTAGACAAGCGTTCCATTCGGATCGGGAGTCCCTGACTTGAACCCCGGAGTCAGCGCAAACGAAGAAGCCGCAACGTTCTTGCCCATGTCGTCGAAGACCGAGACATAGACGACGACGTTCGCTGCCACGCCGTTCTTTCCCGGGAGGAACTGCAGCGTGCGGAACGGCACGGCCACTTCGATCGGCACGGTGACTTCGTTGCTGACGGTCTGCGGCGCACCGAAGGCCAGCGTCACCGGCAGCGCACTCTCCTGCATCGCCGCCGCGGTTGGTGAGGTCATGGCTCGCTCGAGTTGTACCGCTGTCGAGGTGTCGCGATAGCCAGTCCGGTATTCAAGGGCGTAGTCGCCCTTCCGCTTCATGCGCACGCTGATCGCGTGGTACTTGCCATCGTCCGCATGTGCTGGCGAATAGCCGAGCGAGTAGAAGGTCGACGAGGCCGTATCGAACTCCTGTACGGCGCGGGCAGCATCGTTACCCGTTACCAGCCTCCCGCCAGTCTCTTTGGCCAGCCAGAACAGGGCCGAAGTATTGGTCATGGGCCGGGGTGCGGCACCCATGTCTCCCGCCGGGATCAGTCCATCCACGTTCCACATGTAGAAGCTGGTATCGGATGCGTTGGCTTCCTGCACGATCAATCGGCGTAAGTCTTCGATCGTGCGCTGATTCTGCCAGAGCTTCGTGGCACTCGGTCCGACGGCGCGAATGCTCGTGAATTCGCCTTTGCCGGGCTCGTGCCGGTCGATTTCGAGGTCGTTGAGTCCGGGATCGCCGGTCAGGAGCAGCACGATCTTCCGCCCCGAGGTGCTGGCGAAGCCGCGCACGGCATCGAGATACGCCGGCACCGTCAACTTAGCGGCAATCACTCTTTGGGAATCGTCTATTGATTCGGCCCGCTCCAACTGCTCCTCTCCCAACTGTTCCGCAGCGTTCGGATCGGACGCTCTGGAGCGGTTGAGGTTCGAGACCAGATTGCCGCCTTCCCGTTCCGCGGCGCCCTCGGCAAAATTGGTGGTCCCTTCCTTTCGCGTTCCGCTCATGCGGATGCTCTCCAGCGCTTTGTGGATGGCCTGCTTGTCGGACGAAAGCGGCAGTACGAGAACGATGCCGCGGCCAATCACGCCGATCGACCACTGATAGTCGCCGTGGAAGCGGTCCGTGATCATCGATTCGAGCTCGCGCAGAGCTCGATCACGGTAGTAGCGCACGGTGTGGCTGCTATCGACCAGAACGAGGACCTTGCGCTGGAAGCGCGGGTCCTGCTGTTCGACTGCAGCCGGTGCAGAGGAACCCACGCCCGGCGCGGCCGGCACGGTAGTCGTACGCGTCGCTTCAGACGCGTAGAAGTTCTTGATCGGCTGCAGCTTTCCGTCTTCGAAGATCTCGAAGTCGTCGCGCGTCAACCCTCGAACAGGGCCATTCTTCGATGTGACGGTGACATCGACGTTGATGATGCGGACGTCGATCGTTTCCGAGACCTGCGCAGAAAGAGTAGCTGCGCAGAGGACCAGCACGGACGCGATGAACGATTTCATGGACTGCTCCTCGAGAATCACAAAAACGAAGGCTGGCGTGGCTTCCTGAGACTTCGATCTTCCTGCTGAGAGACTGCGCGAACACGGACGCCGCCACGAAGACGAGTACGAGTACCGAATGGACTCTCTACATCGGTTCCCTCTCCGTCGTCCCGTCATGCCGCTGATGTGCCACGACGAAAAGCATGTTCCCCCTTTGCTTCAAACGAGTTACGCCATGGCCAGGACCCTGGTGCTCATCCGGCGGGGACACGCTGTCCCTAAAACACTACGGGACGCCTTGCGGCGCCCCGTAGTCATCAGACGATGAAGTCGCGATCAGAAGGTGATTCGGACACCGAGCTGCGCCAGGCGCTGCTCGCCCTGTCCTGGATCGCCGGCGAATGTGGTTGCTTGACCAAAACCGGCGGGGAAGGTGCACTTTCCTGAAGCATCGACGCCGCAGTTGCCGTTGAAGTTCGCCGGATTCTTCGCGTTGAGAAGATTGAAAATCTCGCCGATCACTTCCACGCCGTAGTTGTGGAAGAACTTGAAGTCCTTCGACACTCGGACGTCGA
>DATLVW010000377.1:0-2166 GCA_035577085.1 Thermoanaerobaculia bacterium | reverse complement strand
ACCCACCGACGCGAATGATTCAAAACCAAGCATCGTCGATCCGTCGAAAGCGCCGAAGCCGGTATCGGACAAACCCGAGGCAAAGCGAAATACTCCGGCCTCACGGGGAAGTGGCTACTCGGTGCAGGTTGCTGCCTACACCCACAAAGCCGAGGCTGATAAACTTGCATCAAGCCTGGACAAGCGCGGCTACTCAGCGCGAGTCGACGGATCGGTCGCACCTTTCCGGGTCAGAATCGGACGGTACGCGACCGAGCGCGATGCAGAGGACGCACTCAAGAAACTCAAGTCAAAGCACATGGATGGTTTCGTAGTACGAGCACCTGAACGGTGAGTCGCACAGCATCAACGCCGTTGATGCAACAGTACCGGGAGATCAAATCGCGTCATCAGGACGCGATTCTGTTCTTCCGGATGGGTGATTTCTACGAAATGTTCTATGAGGATGCAGAGGTAGCCTCGAGAACGCTCGGCCTCACCCTCACATCGAGGAACAACGGAGGCGCGAGCGCGGTGCCGCTCGCGGGAGTTCCGGTCAAAGCCGCCGGTGAATACCTGCGCCGGCTGATCCAGCATGGCTTTCGCGTCTCGATTTGCGAGCAAACCGAGGATCCGAAGTTTGCCAAAGGCATCGTAAAGCGTGAGGTGGTGGAGACGATCACTCCCGGCGCGGCGTTCTCCGACGACCTGCTCGACGGCACTCGCAACAACTATCTATGTGCGCTCAACCGGGATGGCGACCTGGTGGGGATCGCGGCTGCCGACCTTTCTACTGGCGAGCTCAGGCTGACCGCAATAGGAATCCGTGATCTCGAGTCCGCTCTTTCGAGATTCACTCCCCGTGAAGTAATCATTTCACGTGGCGAGAGTCTCACTCAGGCTCTAAGGGGACCCATCGGCGAGGAAGGCCCGATGGTTACAGAGCGCGAAGCCTGGGAATTCGACAGCGAACTGGGACGCGATCAGCTGGCGGAGAGATTTCGAGTGAGCTCGCTCGAGGCGTTTGGAATCCAGGATGAAGACGGCGCAGCGATAGGCGCGGCGGGGGCACTGCTGCGATATCTCGACGAGCTTCAGCCCTCCGGCATGTCGCACCTGGCTCGCCCAAAGTTCGAGAGACCAGGCGGGATTCTGCCCCTCGACGAAATGACGCGGCGCAATCTCGAGCTGGTCGAGTCGATGCGCGGCGCCGAGACCTCGGGAACACTCCTGGGAGTTCTGGATCGCACCCTAACTCCGATGGGTGCTCGTTTGCTTCGCCAATGGCTTCTCGCGCCACTCGTCAATCGTGCCGACATCGATGCGAGACTCGGCGCTGTGGATGGACTCGGAGACGGGCTCATCCGGGCCGCGATGCGAGAAGCCCTGGATGGCGTACGAGACATTGAGCGGTTGGGGGGTAAGGCAGCAGCCGGTCGTGCATCACCACGTGAACTCCGCGCGCTCGGCGATTCGATCGCGCGACTGCCAGCGGTAAAATCAGCGCTGGAACGCGCACGTGCGGCTATCACGTCTGTAGACGATGCGGCTTTTGGCAGGCATGCCGATGCATGGGATGGCTGCGTGGATCTCTCCGACGAAATAATCCAGACTCTCGTCGACAGGCCACCGATTGCGATTGGGGACGAGTCCAGCATACGCAGTGGCTTCGACAGCAAGCTCGACGAGTGGAGGGTCCTGCGTGATGGCGGCAAGGACGCGATTGCGAGGATTCAGGCAGACGAGCGCACGCGGACCGGCATCAACTCTCTCAAGGTCGGCTACAACAAGATATTCGGCTATTTCATCGAGGTAACGAACACCAACGCGCATCTGGTGCCGAGCGACTACCAGCGAAGGCAGACTCTTGCCGGCGCGGAGCGGTATGTGACGCCGTCGCTCAAGGAATACGAAGAGCGGGTACTGACTGCGGCCGAAAAAGTAGAAGAGCGAGAGCGTGAGCTGTTCGAGTCACTGCGATCACGGGTGGGAGCCCAGGTTTCTCGTCTTCAGGTGGTCGCGCAAGTCGTGGCAGAGCTCGACGTTTTCGCGTCGCTGGCGGAAGCGGCGTCGAGAGAGGGCTACGTTCGACCCCAGCTTACCGATGATTTCGCGCTCGAGATAACCGCTGGCCGCCATCCAGTGGTAGAGAGAATGATGGCGCGCGAGAAGTTCATTCCGAACGAC
>DATLVW010000376.1:0-5180 GCA_035577085.1 Thermoanaerobaculia bacterium | reverse complement strand
AAGAGCGCCGCAAGGACGATGGCCATCATCATCACGTTGAGGGCGATGCGCTGCGGCAGCAGCAACCGCAGCGCCAGCGTTGCGATGGGAAAGACGACACCCCAGGCGATCCATCCGCCGCCGGACAATGCAAAGTAGGTGAGCGTGGCGAACTTGACGATGATCACGACGATCACCCAACCGGCCAGATTGGCGCGGACGAATCGCGCATAGGCGTGAGGCTTCCAGTTCTCGCGACGACGCGCGCGACGTAGTTCGGTCATCGCCGCGATCATGAAGACGGTGAACGCGGCATCGCACAGTGAGAGGGGGATGTGTATGGACCGCTCAGTCTTCGCCGAGAGAGACAGCCCGACAAGGAAGAAGGACGTGAAGGCGAAGAACCAGGAGATCACGTAGCCCCAGACGAGATTCTGCTCGTCGAACCGGCGACGCACCATCTGCGGCTCGGTGATCTGTGCCAGTTGTTCGAGAGTTGGACGATCCATCGGCAGCATTGTCGCCGATGATTACGACGAATTGCCGCCGCGGTTCTTAGGGGGGACCGGTATAGCAGGGGTGCCAGCATGCGGTCATGCGAGCGAGATCAACCCGCATTTCTCACACGCTTGCACCTTCCCGCCACACCTCGTCCCTCTTCTTTGGAGTGCTCTCCCATCGAGCGCCTTCTCCCCGGCGCTTTTTGCGGGGGGAGAAGGTGGCGAAGCCGGATGAGGGGGGAGCAAATGCGCAGGGTGATCCGCTACACCTCGTCCGAACTGCCTGAAAACGTGGCACATGCACAGATGCAGTGCTGGTTGCAACGCCCCCTCATCCGCCTTCGGCACCTTCTCCCCCACAAAAAGCGTGGGGGAGAAGGCGCTCGATTGAAAGGAGTCGCTGAAAGTGTAAGAAGCATGGCCGCCGTCGCCCGTGCAGGTGATGGTGAGATCGAGATCAACCCGCATTTCTCACACGCTTGCACCTTCCCGCCACACCTCGTCCCTCCTCTTTGGAGTGCTCTCCCATCGAGCGCCTTCTCCCCCCGCGCTTTTTGCGGGGGGAGAAGGTGGCGAAGCCGGATGAGGGGGGAGCAAATACGCAGGGTGATCAACTACACCTCGTCCGAACTGCCTGAAAACGCGGCACATGCACAGATGCAGTGCTGGTCGCAACGCCCCCTCATCCGCCTTCGGCACCTTCTCCCCCACAAAAAGCGTGGGGGAGAAGGCGCTCGAATTTACAGCGTGGCGAGAGGGCAAGAGAACTTAGACGAACCTAATTCTGCGCCATCGGCACAGTCACGTTCACGCTCTTCATGGTCGTATGGCCGCCGCCGTCCGTGCAGGTGATCGTGATCGTGTAAATGCGGCCGGTCCCGGTGCCGGAACGCTCGGCGCGCAGGTTGAGGTGATGCGCATCGACGATCTGCCAGTCGGGAGACATGTCGCCGTCGCCGAGTCCGTCGACCGGCTCGTTGCTGGTGACGGAGGTGATGGCGCAATTGACACCGCCGCAGCCGCCGCTGGTGCTGTAGCTGACGGTGACTGGGACCATCTTGTGAGTCGGCGGCCAGAGTGACGACGGATTGGCTGTACCGCCGCCGATCACGAGCGGCGGTGCGACGACGGTGATCGTCTGGATCGCGCTGGCGCTGTTGTTCGCGGCGTCGGTCGCCGTCCAGGTGATCGTGGTGGTGCCGAGGGGGAACGGCGCGGACAGCGGCTGCCCGTCGCTGCGCACACTCGTGACCGTGACGCCGGTGCACGGACCCGAGGCGACCGGCGTGCCGGGATTGACGATGGCGCTGCACGTCGCGCCGGTGCTGACGGTGATGTCGGCAGGCGCGGTGATCGCGGGCGGATTGTTGTCGGTGACGGTCACGTGCTGGATGGCGGCGGCGCTGTTGCCGTGGCCGTCGCTCGCGGTGTAGGTGACGTTCGTCGTTCCCACCGGGAAGATGTTGCCTGCCGGAACGCCGGTGCGGACGATCACGATGCAGGAGCTGCAGTTGTCGGTCGCCGAGGCGTGGCCGAGTTGGGCGTCGGTGACGACGGCGTTGCAGGATGGTCCGGCAGGAACGCTGACCGCAGGCGGTGCGGTCACCACGGGTGCGGTCGTATCGGACGCTCCGGCGGTAAGCAGCACGCTGGTGAAGGATGTGTTCATGTTCGGGACGATCAGGTCCGCGGCGCCGTCGCAATTGAGATCGATGGCGGCGATTGCGTTCGGCTGCCAGTGCGAGTTAATGCACGTCGGACCGTAGCCGACGCTGATGGGAACGATGGCGCCGAACGTTCCGTCGCCGTTGCCGGGCCGCGCGCTCAGGTTGCTGCCATCGGGCGTGCAGCCGAACTGATTCGCGGTGACGATGTCGATGTTGCCGTCGCCGTCGAGATCCGCCAGCGCCACGAAGATCGGATCGGTGACGACGGAATTGATCTTGAAGCGATCGCGCGTGAACGTGGCGTTGCCGTTGTTGCGGAAGACGGTGACGCCGCCGGGATAGTTGCCGGCTGTTGTGACCAGATCGATGTCGCCATCGTGATCGATGTCGGCCGCGGCGATGTGCACCGCGCCGTCGCCGTTGAGCGTATCGGTGTAGGGAAGATAGGTTGGCGCTCCGAACGTGCCGTTCCCGTTGCCGAGGAAGATGCCTGTGCTGTCGCCCATTGTGACGGCCAGATCGAGATGATGATCGCCGTTCAGATCGACAGCAACGAGTGAGCCGGGTGTATGAGTGTCGGACGAGATGACCGCCGCGGCGGCGAAATGTCCGGTGCCGTCGCCGGCGTAATAGCGCACGCCGTTGGGCGAGCTGTTGGCGTCGACTGCAAGAAGATCGATCTTGCCATCTTCATTCACGTCGGCGGCGACGAGCCGCGTCACGAAACCGTTTGTGGCCGGACTGCTGGCCGGAGGAAGAGCGGTGAACGTGCCGCTTCCGTCGTTGTTGTTCAACAAGATCGTTATCGTGTGCCCAACCGGGTCAGCGCTGAATCCGGCGCTGTTCCCGACAGCAAGATCGGGCGCGCCGTCGCCATTGAAGTCGGCGGACACGATGACCATCGGCGTGACCAGGCCGGTGATCGTCGACGACGCCGCGAATCCGCCGCTGCCGTCTCCGAAGCGGACCGTGACGCTGTTCGCGAACTGGTCGGCGGTGGCAAAGTCGGCCGCGCAGTCGTTGTTGAAGTCGGCGACCGCGACGGAGGACGGACCGGAACCGCCAGTCAGGATCGTTGGCGGGGGATAGGAGATCGTGGCAAAGAGAGGTACAGATACGAGCAGAACAAGAACAGCGAGGAAACGCAGCGGGACCATCGGACGATGCATGGTGGCTCCTTATTGTTGACCGCTCCCGCGAATCGGCGGAAGGGTGGTGTCGATGAGAGAGAGCAGAAATGTAAGTTCGATGGGAGCGTGCGGATGTGAGCTGACGCACGTTTTTGGAAAGGCGGGATCCCTTCGCTGAAATGCGAAGTGCGCGACTTACGCCGCCGGCGTTAAGGCCGCGCGGAGCGTCGTTTCGCCTGCGCGAGAGACGGCAACACAGCAGCGCTCGGACGGAGCTCGCCGAAGACGATGACGTTGTGCGGATCCAGGATCGACGTCTTCGCCGTGATGGCGTGATCGGTGATGTGCATGCGGAAGAGCGACGTTTCGTTGGCGATCCACACGAAGTTGGGCTCGGCGTCGAATGCCATCGCTAAGACCGGCGAGTCAGGCGATGCAAGCAGCTCGTACACGAGTCGCCCGGTCGCGTCGTAGAAGTTGATGTGATTGCCTACCGCGCCCGCGATGCCGCCATCGCTCAGCGCACGAATGGCTTGGAAGCGCTCGCCGGCCGCAATCGCAGGAAGTGGTATCTGCGCGCAGGCATCGTAGCGGTAGGCGAAACCGCCATCGCCGATGTAGACGAGCGTGCATCCGTTCGGGCTGACGTCGATACTGATCGCGCTGACCGGCGGGGTGAGATTCGGCAGAGCGAAGCGTCGTTGAAACGCGCCGCCGGCGGAGTACACATACACGATGCCGCTCTTTCCGACGACATACGCGAACCCAGCGGCATCCACCGCCAGCGAGCTCGATCCCTCGGGCAACTTCACCGTCCTGATCGGCTGCAGAGAAGTATCCAGTGACTGGAGCGAGGTTCCATCGACGCCGTACAGGTTTCCGTTTGCGTCGAACGCCATCGCGTCGCCGACCCAGAGGTAATCCTTGAACGCGAGCGCGCCCGAGTAAAGGGAAGTGCGCGGCGGCGTCGGGCACAAGATGACCGGAATCGCCGCACTCCTCGCGACATCGCCGCGCAGCACCTCCGCTGCTTCAGCGCTCACCGAAACGGCGAAAGCGAGGAGCAGGGCGCCGAGGCGAACGCGCGTCATGAAATAAGTCTAAGTCCGTGAGCGCGGAGGTGCAACGTCCGCCGGTCAAAATTGCGATTGAGAATCATGAACCACAGAGACACAGAGATCACAGAGAAGAAATGAAACCTCTGTGTCCTCTGTGTCTCCGTGGTGAAAGGGTTTTGGTGCGGCCGCTCAAACCGCCGTCACCGAGTTCCCCTCGTAGAGGATCTCGTAGCGCATCTCGGTGGCGCCGACGCGGAGCTGGTCGCCGGTTTTGAGCAGCGCGTGGAACGAGCGGGCGCCGTTGAGCCAGGTGCCATTGCGGCTCTTGAGGTCTTCGATCGAGTATCCGTCGGGACCGCGGTAGATGCGCGCGTGATGGCCGGAGACGCCGAGGTCGGCGAGGGAGATCTGGTTGTCGCGCTGGCGTCCGATCAGATACTCCGATTCCGTCAGCGGAAACATCAGGCCGGCATCTTCGCCGTTCGTGATCGTGAGCTGCGCGATCGTCGGCTTGACCACGTCTTTGTACGAGAGCTTCGCCTCGGTCGAGACGAGCAGGTTCGTATCGTCGGCAACCTCGCGCACCGTCGAGTCGGCACTGAACGTCGCCGGCTTCTGGCGCATCGTGTCTTCGAGCGCCGGCATGGCCGGCTTCGTGCGGCTCGTGTCGTCCGGTTCCGGAGCATGCGTGACCGGCTCGATCAGCTTATTACCGAAGAGCCCGTAGATGACGCGATAGACGTGCAGCGGCTCTTCGTCGGCAGCAAGCGCCAGCTCGCCGAGCTTGCGCCGGCCGTTGATGAGGAAAAGGATCTTCCACTCATCGAGCGAGAGCGTGATCTTCTC
>DATLVW010000375.1:0-7023 GCA_035577085.1 Thermoanaerobaculia bacterium | reverse complement strand
GCACAGAGGTCAGCTTCATCTCTGTGATCTCAGTGACTTTGTGGTGTGATGACTGACGAACCGATCGGGGCGAGCCAATCAAACTGCGCCGGTACGTGTTCGAAGGTGCTCTTCGCCAAGTTCCCTGATTTCCGGATCGCTGTGCGCGGCCGCACGTTCGGCGAGGCGTTTCCTGACTGCCGGATCGATCTGTGAAACCACCTCGAGGATATTGACCCAGTCCAGGTAGTCCGATTCAGCAAGCAGCCGCTCAGCGGAGGCTTCGATATTGTCTCGCAGCCAATCGTGGGGCAACTCGAGAATCGCCGCCTTCGCGCGGCCGGCGTACCGGCCGGATGAGCAAAGCCCCAGGAGATGAGGAAGAAGGCCCTGTCGCTCCTCGAGGGTCAATCCCGGCAGAAGCTCGAACGCGAGCGCCGCGTCATGCGAGTCCTCCAGCGCCGCTTCCACGAGCGCCGGAATCTCGGCTCTGACTGTCGCGTGGAGTCGCATTCGTTCGGAGACATAGGTGTCAAACGCCACTTTGACGCGCCGGAATGCTTCGAGAGCCGCTTCTGAGGATGCAGCGCACATGCTCGAGAAATCGTAAACGAAGGAGGTCGGACAGAGTAGCTCCAGTGGCCTTTTCCGGGCTCATCCGTCTAGGTGGCATCCAAAAACGGAGGCGACCCAGGTGCTGCTACAGTACGGCCATGGTGCCGCTTGCCCGTCGCATGCTGTTCCGTGATCGCGGCCGTCTACTCGTCACTGTAATCGGGCTGGGCTCGACGGTTTCGCTCATCCTCTTCCTTCTCGCGGTATACGACGGGGTGCGCGATGGAACGATTAACTACGTCCGCACGGCCGTCATTGACTTGTGGGTCTGCCAGAAGAACGCAAACAATCTCATCAAGAGCTCATCGTTTGTGCAGACTTCACGCGCCGCCGAGATCAGCCGGATACCGGGAGTTCGGGGCGCTGCACCACTCATGCGCATCATCACGCGGGCGCGTATCGGCCAACGGGACACCTCTACTCTTTTCATCCTCGCCTTCGACCCGCGTACGCGCATTGGCGAGCCGGCTTCCATCGCGGAAGGGACGCCGCACCTCGAGCGCCACGACATGATTCTCGACCGCTCGTTCGCGCGGAAGTACGGCCTCGCCGTTGGATCCATCCTGCGCATTCAGGAAACGCCATTCCGCATCGCAGCCATCAGCGAAGGAACCAATGCACTCCTTGCCCAGTACGCCTTCGTCCGCATCGACGACGGTGAAGAGCTCCTCGGTATCCCCGGCATCGCCAGCTTCATTCTGGTCCGACTCGGGGCGGGAGCGAATCCACAGCAGGTTATCGACGCGATCCGCCGGCTCGACGACAGACTGACCGTGTACACACGCGACGAGTTCGTCGCCAACAACCTCGCCGAAATACAGACAGGGGTCCTGCCGGTCTTCGGGGCCATCATCGTATTCGGCGCACTCGTCTGCGGGCTCGTGATTGCGCTGATGCTCTACAGCTCAGTCCTCGAGCGTCGCGAGGACTACGCCACCCTCAAGGCGCTCGGAGCCTCGCACCTGTATTTGCTGCGGCTGATCGTGGTGCAGTCGATTGCCGGCTCCCTCAGCGGATTTGCCTGCGGCTTGATCGTGACGGCGGCAACGACGCCGATCCTCCTCCAGTTCGCGCCGTCAGTCACGGTTCATTACACGGTTTCCGCCGCGTTGATCGTATTCGCAGGGACGATCGTCATCGGCATCTGCGGCGCGGCCGTCCCGATCCAGCTTCTGCGCCGCATCTATCCGGCTGAGGTGTTCCGCGCATGAGCGACGTCACGATCGCGGCGACGCGTCTATCGAAGTCCTATGAAGGTGCTTCGACCGTAACGGCGGTCGACGACGTGTCCTTCGATGTGCATGCTGGCGAGGTGGTGCTGATCAGCGGCCCGAACGGGAGCGGCAAGACCACACTGCTGGCGATGCTCGGTGGCTTGCTGCTGCCCTCGAGCGGCACGGTCACTCTCAATGGCAGGAACATCAACTCGCTGCCGCCGGGAGGCCTCCCCGCGTTCCGCTTGCGATCCATCGGTTTCGTGTTTCAGGCTTTTCGCCTGCTTGACGAGCTCACCGCACGCGAGAACGTGGAGCTTGTCCTGGAGATGGCCGGTGCGCGCGATGCCGCGATTCGCGCTGCGGCGTTGCTCGAAGACGCGGGCATGACCGATCGTGCAGACCGGCTGGCGCGCAACCTGAGCAGCGGCGAGAAACAGTGCGTGGCCATTGCGCGCGCACTGGCTAACGATCCAGCTGTGATTCTTGCCGACGAGCCGACCGGCAGCCTTGACTCCCGCGCGGGCGAGGTGGCTATGCGGCTTCTGAGCGGCGCTGCAAGATCGCGAGGGAAGGCGGTGGTGATCGTGAGTCACGACGCCCGGATCGAGAAGCACGTCAACCGCGTACTGCGCATGGCGGACGGGAGGCTGGGTGATCGGTGATCGGGGTCTAATCATGCCCGTTATGAGTTGATGATTTCGTCCGGACTCTGAAGGATCTCAGCCGGCGTGTAAAAGATTTTGCACTTCGGAGAGAAAGTTCTGGTCCAGCTAGAGAAAGACCTCTCCAACCTGGAGAAGGCTCTTTCCAACCGAAAGAAAGTTCTTTCCAACCGAAAGAAAATTCTTTCCAACCCAAAGAAAGGTCTTTCCAACCGAAAGAAAATTCTTTCCGACCCAAAGAAAGATCTTTTCAACCCAAAGAAAATTCTCTCCGACCGAAAGAAAATTCTTTCCAACCCAAAGAAAATTCTTTCCGATCTAAAGAAAGTTCTTTCCAGCCCAGAGAAAGTTCTCTCCAACCGAAAGAAAGTTCTTTCCAACCTGGAGAAAGTTCTCTCGTACGGAGAGAAAGTTTTGCTCCAGCTAGATAAGATTTTGGTCCCTCCACTAAATGTTTTGCTCGGAGCCTGAACAGCTCTCATTCGTGGAAGAACGCAACCGCCGTCTGCCGCGTCATCAGAAAATGAACATTCCGATGCCCGCGCCGAACATCAAGAGCATCGTTACGAAGACTGTGGCGCGTCCGAGGCGGGAGCTCGGCTGGCCTTGCATGATCTTCGCGTCGGAGGCCACGAGCAGGATGCCGAGGAGAAGAAACGGCGCGAGAAGCCCGTTGATGACGGCGCTCCAGTAGAGCGCACTCACCGCATTCACGCCGGAGAAGTCGAGCGCAATTCCGACCGCGCCGGAGAGGAGGACGACGGCGTAGAACGCGCGTGCCTGATCGATCTTCTCGTCAAGCCCCTGGCGCCATCCGAATGTCTCGGCGAGCGCATAGGCGGCCGATCCCGAGAGGGTTGGGATCGCCAGAAGCCCGACGCCGATCAATCCGGCTGTGTAGAGGAGGAAGCAACCGGGGCCGGCGAGGGGCCGCAGCGCTTCCGCCGCCTGGCGCGAGGTCTCGATGTTGGTGATGCCGTGCCGGTGAAGCGTGAGCGCCGTCGTCACGATGATGAAGAACATGACGAGATTCGAGAAGAACGTTCCGACGCCGACATCGATTTTCCGGTCGACGATCTCGCGGTCCGATGCTCCGATGCGCTCGATGGTGAGCTTCCGGCCGATGTTCTTCTCCTCCTCCACCTCCTGCGATGCCTGCCAGAAGAACAAATAAGGGCTGATCGTCGTGCCGAGGATCGCTACGAGCGTCGACCATGCAGCCTTCCCGTGGAACGCAGGTGGGTGAAACGCATCTCCGAGTATTGCGAACCAGTTCGGACGAATGATGAATGCGGTGATGACGTACGCGAACAGGAACAAGGCAAGCCATTTCAGCGTCCTCGCGATGTCCGCGTATCGAAGCCAGACGGTTGCCGCGCTGATCCCGATGCCGAACACGAACACCCACACGTGCGAGTGGACTGTGGTGAGCATCTGCGCGGCGTCCGCCATGCCGGCGAGGTCCGCCCCGATGTTGACGATGTTCGCCGCCAGCAGAGCGATGCCCGCAACAGCGACGATCCAGCGCGGAAACTTCTTCCGAAGTGCCTCGGCAAGCCCATACCCGGAGACCATCCCGATCCGCGCGCACATCATCTGCACTGCCGCCATGAGCGGCCACGTGAGAAATGCCGTCCACAGCATAGTCGTGCCGAGTTGCGCTCCGGCGATGGAGTAGGTGGCGATCCCCGAGGGATCATCGTCGGCCGCGCCGCTTACGAGCCCGGGCCCGAGTATGGAGAGAAACCGCAGTCGCTTTTTGTCCGGCATGATCGATCATCCGAGGATGAGCGCAGCGACCGTAAAGTAAAGGATCAGACCCGTTACGTCCACAAGCGTTGCGGATGAAGAGAGCAGAGCTCGTGGGGGTATCTCCGGCGTACGGTCACCGCCGGGCAGGAACGCCCGGCGGAAGCAGGCAGGAATGCCTGCACTACGTTCCGACGCGGTAGTGCAGGCATCCTTGCCCGACGGTGATGCCTTGTCAGGGGTAGTGCTTTTGCGTCGAGCGCGGAGTCCGCTGAGGTCGTATCATCGCCGCGATGACGAATGAGATCTGTCACGCCATCCGTGCTGCTCGTGCTGCGATCAATGAGGCCATCGCGCGGCGCGATTTGGACGCAATCGCCGCGTTCCTCCTTCCCACGTACCATGTCGTGACCGCGCGCAGCATGCAGCGAAATGGGAAGGAAGACAGCGTCAGAAGTTGGGCCGACATGTTCAAGCGCGATGGGAGCGCGACGCATGGAGCGGTTCCGGACGAGATCCACGTGAACGAAGACTGGGGCATGGCCGAGGAACATGGGCGGTGGACCGGAACGCTGATGGCAAACGACGGCCCGCTCGAGATCGCCGGCGTTTACGCCGCGAAGTGGCAGCTCGACGCGAAGGGATGGCTCCTTCAGGCCGAGATCTTCACGCCCATCACGATCACGCGCGGCGGCAGTTGAAGGTAGCAGCCGCGATTGGCGTCCCAAAATACACTGAGTTGGAAACAGATTCTCATCTGGATGCGCGAGCTGGACGCTCTCAGGAGAGCAGCATAGTGCTCCTCCTAACGCGCTGCACGATGCGCAGGACGCGCTGGATTCGCTGATTCTGGCCTCTCCCATCGCAGATTGAAACCAATTCTCCTCACCGTAGCGGTGTTCGTGGTTCCGCGAAGATCTTGATGACCTTGTAGGAGCCGGAGGTTTCGGCGCGCGGCATCGCCGCGTCTTCATGGAGGAACGTCCCGACCGACACAGTGCGGCCACGCTCCGGGTCGAGCATCGGCAGGTGCGTGATCGTGACGCCCAAGAAGCATGCCGTGACACGCGAAAAACGGTAATTCGCGCATCCCCAATACGCTGAGGGCTTACCGAGGCGGCGCGCCGACGACCACGAATGGCGCCCAGTAGCGCGGGTGATGGTAGCGCCGGGTTCCCATCAGAGCTATCTCCGCGCGGCGGAGCGCCTCGGGCGTTGAGGCTCCGGCAACGAGTCGGCGGTGGAAGTCAATCATCATCCGCGCGGTGGCGGCCGACTCCACCGGCCACATGCTCACTACGGTCTCCGGACAGCCCGCGCCGAGGAAGGCCCATGACAGGCCGACCATCCCCTCGCCACCGAGCGCCCTCATGCGTCCCGTTTCACACGCGGAGAGGACGGCCAGGCCGGCGTGGAGATCGAGGTCCACGATCTCGCGCGCCTCGAGCAGACCGTCGTCATCGTCGCCGGCATCGCGGGCCAGAACGAGATGCGAGTACATCGGATCTCTGTCGTCGTACATGCCGTGCGTGGCCAGATGAAGAACGCGGTAGCGGCTCGCCTCGTGCTTGAAGTCCTTCTCCGTGGCCGCCGCGCCGATGCGCAGCGTCGTTTGTGCCCGACCGTAGATCGACTGCAGTCCGCGCACTTCCTCCTCCGCCTCGGGTAACGAGCCGAGATCCTCACTGCGCGTGTGCTGGCGCGACTTGCTCACCGTGGCGGCGGAGACGGTCGGATTCGCCATGGCCAGGAGTTGCCGTTCGGCGCCGGCAGTGGGGTGAGTGAAACGCCAATGGAGGAAGGCGAGCGACGGCGCATAAAAAACGGCATGCTGCTGGATCAGAAACTTGCCGTCCGGGCGCTGGAGCATCTGAAAGGGAACGGTGCGCAGTGCGCCATCGGGAACGATGCCGATCGTTTTCTTGCCGCGAAGCAGCCCTTCCGCGGGACGCAGCAGAAGGTCGTAGAGCGTGCGCGATCTGGCGAAGACGCGGGTATCGCGCGTGGCGATCGACTTCGACAACGCCTCGGAGAGCGCTCGAAGTTTCTCGTCATCAGAGTGAATCGGATAAATGCGCGGCGCGGTTTCGCGCGTGACTGCAATCAGCCACGCGCCGTCAGGGAGGGAGACGTACTCGGCGACGATCTCGTCAGGCGCGAGGGTTGCGCGCATTTCATCGACCGACGGCAAGGGAATATCTCCGCGCGCAATGGCCAGCTCGGGATGGCGTTCGTACAGCTCGCGAAGCACCACGGCGCGGCGATTGCGAAGCTCGGCCAGCTTCTTCTCCAGCCGGCCGATCAGCCCAGCGTCGGGCGACGTCTGCGCGCGCGCCTCGCGCAGCGAGACGTTTGTTTCCGCCATCTCTTTTTCCACTCGTGTCTCGCCGGCCTGTTCCTCGGCGGACAATGACTTGATCGATTTCCGATGGCGATAGGTGAGGAACTCGATCAGTGTGCGCGACCGCGCGCGCTCTACCCAGAGCAGTGCCTCCGCGGGATCGCGCCCGATAAATGTGCGGAACATCTCGTAATACGGTCTGTCTTTGTCGTCCAGGAACAATTGCTGGTCTTCGTCGGGCGCCGGAACGTTCGGACGGCTCTGCTCGATGGCGGCGATGGCGCTTTCATACGACCCGCGCGCCTCGTCCAAACGCCCGAGCGCGACCAGCGCTTTGCCGCGGACCATGTGCGAATGCCAGTAGGCGTCGTAAACGGGAGGGCCGGCCGCCGATCGCTGGATGGCGTCGGTGGCCAGCGCAACCGCCTCGTCATAGCGTTTCTGGTCCAGGCGCACGCCG
>DATLVW010000374.1:0-2200 GCA_035577085.1 Thermoanaerobaculia bacterium | reverse complement strand
ATCTCCGGTAAGGAGGTCGAGGCCATCGGCAAGACGCCGCGGGCCGTGCCCGGCGCCGACGCTCCCGGTGAAGAAGTCGCGCCGGCCAAACTCGAAGAGATGGTGTGGGATCAGCTCAAGACCTGCTACGACCCCGAGATCCCCGTCAACATCGTCGACCTCGGCCTCGTTTACCTCTGCGAGCTCGAAGACGCCGAGGGAGCGAAGAACGTGAAGATCAAGATGACCCTCACCGCCCCCGGCTGCGGCATGGGCCCCGTGCTCGCCTCGGACGTGAAGATGAAGGTGGAGTCGCTCCCCGGCGTGAAGCAAGCCGACGTCGAAGTCGTCTTCGACCCGATGTGGGACCGCAGCATGATGTCCGAGGCCGCCAAGCTGCAGTTGGGCATGTACTGAGTTCCTTCTATCTGCGTCCATCTGCGCCATCTGCGGATGAAGCTCTTATCCGCAGATTACGCAGATGGTCGCAGATGTAAACTGCGTGGGATGGCCGACGACCGCATCCTTTCCGCCGTTCCTGTCGAAGACGACGCGACGGTGGAGTTGTCGCTGCGGCCGCGGAGGCTGCGCGAGTACATCGGCCAGCAGAAGGTCAAGGCGAACCTCGATATCTCCATCGCTGCCGCGCGCAAACGCCACGAACCGCTCGACCATGTCCTCCTCTTCGGTCCGCCCGGCCTCGGCAAGACCACTCTCGCAAACATCATCGCCAACGAGATGGACGCCGCGGTGCGCTCGACATCCGGCCCGGCGCTGGAGAAAGCGGGCGATCTCGTCGCCACCCTCACCAACCTCGAGAAGGGCGACACCCTTTTCATCGACGAGATACACCGCCTGCCCGCGCCCGTCGAGGAAGTTCTCTACTCGGCGATGGAAGACTTCTACATCGACGTGGTCATCGGCCAGGGCCCGGCTGCGCGCACGCTCAAGATGGAGTTGCCGCACTTCACGCTCATCGGCGCCACGACCCGCGCCGGTCTGCTCAGTGCGCCGCTGCGCGCCCGCTTCGGTATCGTGCATCGCCTCGATTTCTACGACGTCGAGTCGCTCGAGATCATCGTTCGCCGCTCATCGGACATACTGAACATCGAAGTCACCGCCGACGGTTCGCACGAGATCGCTCGCCGCTCGCGCGGCACGCCCCGCATCGCCAACCGCCTCCTCCGCCGCGTGCGCGACTTCGCCGAGGTCAAGCGCGAGGGAAAGATCGACGTGGGCATCGCGCGCGAGGCGCTGGAGATGCTCGAAGTGGACGAATTCGGCCTCGACGAGATCGACCGCAAGCTCCTGACGACGATCATCGAGCGTTTCAGCGGCGGCCCGGTCGGGGTCGGCGCCCTCTCATCGTCGATCGCCGAAGACCGCGGCACGATCGAAGACCTCTACGAGCCCTACCTGATCCAGATCGGCTTCCTGCAGCGCACCCCGCGCGGCCGCGTGGCCAGTAAACTCGCCTACGACCACCTCGGCTACGCGATGGGCGCGACCCGCAAGCAGGCGGATTTGTTTTAATTGCGTCGATATGCTGATATAACATATCGGACGTGCGGGCCCGAATCTTCTTCTTATTGCTCGCGATCGCCGTTCCCGCGATCGCCTTCCGCGCACGGCCTGTTTCCGACCTGCGTTTCGAGGACCAGATCCCAGCCGACCGCGTGTGGGGCGGCCCCTTAGCGGCAGCCAGCGATGGGACCGACTACCTCATCCTCACCACACATGAGTACACGGCGAACATCTACGCCCAGGTGATTTCGCAAGGTGTTCCCTATGGACCGTCAGTCTTCATCGGCCATGGATTTGGAGGATCCGTCGTCTGGACCGGTTCGGAGTATCTCGTGGCCTGGGGAAACGAAACGGGTGTCAATCTGAGTGCGGTTTCACGGCGCGGCGGGCTGCTGTCAGGGCCGAAGCTGCTCATTGCGCAACATGGTATCGCTGGATATTACCCGCTCGCTGTTTCAAACGGCCGGGAAATCCTCGTCACCGTCGAGACGGTCGACGCAATCGACGCTATCTTCGGGGCGCTGGTCTCCTTGAACGGCGATCCCGTGGGCAACGAGGTCAAAATCGTTGACCATCCGTGCTGTAGAGAGTCCGCAGTCACTGGTACCAGAGATGGCTTCGCCCTGGCACTGTTCGGCAAGGAAACGCGGGTTCTTCATTTGGACGACGCGGCCAGGCCGGCGAGCCCGGGCGGGAC
>DATLVW010000373.1:0-3395 GCA_035577085.1 Thermoanaerobaculia bacterium | reverse complement strand
TTACAGCCGTACACGCCGCCGGTGACGCCGCAAAAACCGCCTGGGGAGTGAGCCGATCCGCAGATGTCGCAGATAAAACGCAGATAGAGCGTCTCAAATCTGCGTTCATCTGTGACATCTGCGGACAAGACAGCGCTACACGAAGATCCGAATCTCTTTCAACTCCCGCAGCTTGTCGCGTATCTCTGTCGCCTTTTCGAAGTCGAGGTTCTTGGCCGCGTCCTTCATCTCCTTCGTCAGGCGGGCGATCGCTTTGTCCAGGTCCTCACCTTCCGTCAGGTCGAGTCGGGCTTTTGATGTGGGGCCGCCGGGGACTTCGAAGTAGTCGAGGTTGGCCATCTTCATCAGGTCGCTGTCGATCGACTTGATGATCGATGCCGGTTCGATATTGTTCTCCTCGTTGTACTGCTGCTGGATCTCGCGGCGCCGCTTCGTCTCCGCGACTGCGAACTTGATCGAGTCGGTCATCTTGTCGGCGTAAAGAATCGCCAGGCTGTTCAGGTTGCGGGCGCAGCGGCCGATCGTCTGGATCAGCGATGTCTGCGAGCGGAGGAACCCTTCCTTGTCGGCGTCGAGGATGGCCACGCACGAACACTCCGGGATGTCGAGCCCTTCGCGCAGCAGGTTGATGCCGACCAGCACATCGTAGGTTCCGATGCGGAAGTCGCGGATGATGGCGATGCGCTCGAGCGTCTCGACATCCGAGTGCAGATAGTTGACCTTGATGCCGAGCTCCAGCAGGTACCGCGTCAGATCCTCGGACATCCTCTTCGTCAGCGTCGTCACCATCACACGCTCGCCGGCGGCGATCCGTTCCTTGATCACGCCGATCAGATCGTCGACCTGCCCCTTCACCGGGCGGATGCTGATCTGCGGATCGAGCAGTCCCGTCGGACGAATCACCTGTTCCGCGAACAGCCCGCCCGTCTTTTCCATCTCGAACGGACCGGGCGTTGCGGAGACATAGAGCGTCTGGTTGATCTTTCCCTCGAACTCGTCGAACGACAGCGGGCGATTGTCGATCGCACTCGGCAGACGGAACCCGTACTCGACCAGCGTCTGCTTGCGCGCGCGGTCGCCGCCCCACATCGCCCGAACCTGCGGAATCGTCTGGTGGGATTCATCGACGACGAGCAGCAGGTCCTTCGGGAAGTAGTCGATCAGCGTCGGCGGCGGCTCGCCCGGCTGGCGGCCGGAGAGGTGGCGCGAATAGTTCTCGATGCCGTTGCAGTAGCCGAGCTCCGCGATCATCTCCAGATCGAACATCGTGCGCTGCGACAAGCGCTGCGCTTCGAGCAGCCGTTCGTTGGCGCGCAGTTCCACGACCCGCTCGTCCAGCTCGACACGGATGTTCTCCATCGCCACCATCAGACGGTCGCGCGGCGTGACGTAGTGTGTTCGCGGATAGACGGCCAGCCGGTCGTATTCCTGCCCCGAGGTGCGGCCGGTGATCGGATCGATACGAGTCATCTTGTCGATCTCGTCGCCGAAGAACTCCACGCGCACCGCGTCATCCTCGTACGCGGGCCAGAGCTCGAGCACATCGCCGCGCACGCGGAACGTGCCGCGCGAAAGATCGTACGGCGTCCGCTCGTACTGCATCTCCGTCAGCTTGCGGAGGTACTGCGTCATCGGCTTGTCGATGCCGCGCTCGAAGAAGACAAGCATGGAGTGGTAGAGATCGGGATCGCCGATGCCGTAGATGCACGACACGGACGAGACGATGATCACGTCGCGGCGCTCGAAGAGAGCCTTCGTCGCCGCCAGCCGCAGCTTGTCGATCTCATCGTTCTTCGTCATCTCCTTCTCGATGTAGAGATCGTTCTGCGGGATGTAGGCCTCGGGCTGGTAGTAGTCGTAGTACGAGACGAAGTATTCGACGCGGTTCTCGGGAAAGAAGTTCTTGAACTCCTGATAGAGCTGCGCGGCCAGTGTCTTGTTGTGGCTGAGGACGAGCGTGGGCCGGTTGACCGACTCGATCACCTTCGCGACCGTGAAGGTCTTGCCGGAACCGGTGACGCCGAGGAGGACCTGGTCGCGCGTACCGGCCTTGACGCTCTCCGTGAGTTGCCGGATCGCCTCGGGCTGATCACCCTGCGGCGTAAATGAGGAGATGAGTTTGAAGTTCATAGGGATTCGGAGGGCTTGGTGGGACAACTCGGCAACCGGGCAACCTCATTTCAATGCCCGGTTCACGTCACGCAGCGCTCCGATCAGCTTGTCCGCCTCCGCATGGTCGATCTTTTCGTCGCCATCCACCTCGGTGGCCAGCTTCAGGAACTTTTGCGTGCTATCGAGCTTGAGCTTGCCGTTGCGTGCTGCGGAGCGCATCGTCTGCATCTCCGCGGCGAAGGCCTGTTTCTGCACGGCCGTGACATCGGCGGAGAAACTGTGGGTCAAATCTTCCTGTAGTTTCCCAAAAAACCAGTCGACGATGACGCCTGAGCGAGGAGCAAACGCGCCGACGGCGAACAACAGGACTACGAATACGAGCGAGACCCACCCGCATCCCAAAGGCACCCATCTTGGAAACAACGGCCGGAGCCGCGACTCAGGATCTGCGTAGTAGTCAGCAGGACGTTGAAAGGGAAGTGGATTGGGTGCGGGAGCCGGCGGCGGCTCGGGAACCAAAGCAGGCGCTTGCAATTCGTTCGGTGTGATGTCGTTCAAATTGAGTCTCTAGGCCTAGCAAGCGCCGCCGGAAAATGTATCATGCGCGCGATGTCCAGCTCTCTCTCTAACGCCTGTGTTCTGATTCTCGATGACAATCCCCTCGTGCTGAAGCTCGGCCGTGCGCTGCTCGAGCGCGAGGGTTGCACCGTCCTGACCGCCGTGAGTTGGATCGAGTTCAACCATGTGCTCGCCAGCAACTCGCCGGACATCATCTTCCTCGACGTCAACCTCCCCAGCATCAAGGGCAACCGGCTGAGCGAGGTCCTGAAGTCGCAGTCGAACAAGAAGGACATCCCCATCGTACTGATCTCCGATCTGCCGGAGAAGTCGCTCGAGGAGATGTTCCCCAGCTCTGGCGCCAACGCCTGGATGCGCAAGCCGCTCACGCGCGACAAGATGATGGACATGATCAAGCGCTACGCGCGATGACCGACGGCACGCGCATCCTTCGAACCGCTGGAATCCCGCTCATCATCGCGGTCGCGCTGCTGTACGTCGTGCCGAAAGAGTGCTCGAAGGTACTGGAAATCTCGAAGCAGCGGCAGGCGGCGCGTGCATCGAGCGGACTGCACATCGAGTCGTCGCAGAAGCCGGTCACGTACCCCGCGGGCCTCGATGCGGAGCGGATTCGCTATGTCGTCGAGATCGATAGCCAGTTCTCGGCGCCGTACATGGGCCGCGTTCGCAAGTCAGCAGCTCTCGTCCTCCTGCCCCGAGAGCAA
>DATLVW010000372.1:0-3946 GCA_035577085.1 Thermoanaerobaculia bacterium | reverse complement strand
TGCCAGACTGCCTCGATTACCTCGCAGCCCACGGCCAATCCGGCGACGGTCGTCTTCGGCAGCAATGCCACGCTATCGATCGGCGTGACCGGCACGTCGAACGTCATTCAGTGGTTCAACTCCTCGAACGTGTTCATCGGCAACGGTGCCAGCATCCAGGTCACCCCAACGGCCACGACAACCTATTACGCCCTGGTCAGCAACCCATGCACATCGACCTTGACCAGCGCGAACGTCACCGTCACGGTCTGCTTCCTGCCGAACATTACGACGCAACCGGCGGCCACTCCATCGACGATCGACGCCGGCGGCAGTTCCACGCTCTCCATCGGCGTCTCTGGAGCAACGACCGTACAGTGGTACACCGGCACCACGCTCGCCGGCACCGGAACCAGCGTCATCGTCACGCCTCCGGGAACGTCTGGAAAGACAATCTATTACGCCGTCGTGAGCAACTCTTGCGGCAATGTTCAAAGCAACAATGTCGGGGTAACGATTTGCACGCCAGGACTCGGCACGACGTTTACCGCCACGCCTTCGACGATCACCTCAGGCCAGAGCTCGAAGCTGGAAGTGGGCGGCGCAACGGGAACGGCCACTCTGACTTACCTCTTCTACAAGAGCGATGGCACGTTCGTCGGCTCCTCGACAAACAAGAAGCTGTTTGTCTCGCCGGCCGTGACCACGAGCTATTACTACAAGGTCAGCAATTCCTGCGGCGTCACAGATCCAAGCCCGACCATCACGGTCACGGTTCAATAGTCGTTCAATAGTCTTTGGTTCGAAGCTGCCGCCACTTGCGAGAGTGGCGGCAGTTCTTTGTTTGAATGCGTAGAACGTCCACCTGCGAATACACTTGAAGGCATGACAGCAGAAGAGCAAAAGATCGAGGCAGCCCGCGAGGCGCTCCGATCCATTCACAGCGGCATGTCCCTCGGCCTCGGGACAGGAAGCACCGCCAAAGAGTTCGTCGCGCTCCTCGGCGACGCGCTCGCCCGGGGTGAGTTGAGCAACATCCGTTGCACCTGCACGTCGAATCAGACCGAGGAGCAGGCGCGCTCGCTTGGGATCCCGCTCTTCCCGCTCGCTGAGATCGCGCCTCTCGATATCGCTGTCGATGGCGCCGACGAGATCGATGCGCAGCTTCGGCTGATCAAAGGCCGTGGCGGCGCGCTTCTGCGCGAGAAGATCGTCGAGCAGCAGGCGAAGCGATTCATCGTCATCGCCGATGAGTCGAAGATCGTCGAACGCCTCGGCACCGGCGTGCTGCCTGTCGAAGTGACGCCGTTCGCGCTCGAGGTTCTGGAGGAGCGATTCTCGGTAATGGGCCTCGCCCCCGTGCTTCGCCTTCGCGATGGCCAGCCGCGCATCACCGACGAAGGGCATCGCATCCTCGACGTTCGGGTGCCTGCGGAACACGACATCGCCGACATCGTGGCCAGTATTCGTGAGCTGGCGGGAGTGGTAGAGACCGGATTCTTTCCGACGGAAGCGGCCGAGGCGCTCATCGCCACCAGTAACGGCGTACGCCGGATGACGCGGTAAGGACCCGACTGGCCGAAAGGAACGAGAGGCATGCTCGTGGCAGCATGCCCCCCGTAACTTCATGGCTACTTGGTGACGTCTTTCAATGCCTGTTCGAAACGGTCCGCGACATCTTCCGGCTCGCCGGTTTTGTCTTGGACTAGATTCGACGCCAGGAGGCCCTGAGCGCCAGGCGGGATGTGAGACGTCGTTGGGGTGGGAGTTGGTGCCGGTGCCGGCTTTTTGCGGATGTTCATCGTCTTCTTGACGATGTGCGACATCTCGTCAACAAAAGGTTGCAAGTCAGCGCCGTCCGGCTGCTTGACGACGTGTTGCCCCAAGCGGTACATCTGAAGCGCCTGTACGGACGAGACGGAAAGCAGGTTCTCGCTGGTGAAGACGACATCGTTGGCGAACTCGATTAACCGCTTTGCCAGCGGAACGACCTGATCCTTGAACTGACGCGCAAAGTGCCCGGCATCGACGTCGAACAGGTTGCTCTCCTTCATACGAGGAACGCTGGCAACCAGGTTGATGACCGGGACGATGGCGTCGTTTCCGAACTTGGCGCTCGCCGCAATGCGCTTGATCTTCTTGGAGTCGTACTTCTGAAGATCAGGCACGATCGCGAGGAGCGTGACAAGGACGGCGCGAAACTGCTCGGCAATCGCATCGGCCGTCGCGGCCGCAGTTACTGCTGGACTACTAGTGACCGGGGGAGGGGTTGGTGCTGACATCTTGATCTCCGGTTAAGGCACGCGCTCGATTTGCAACGCGTGTCGTCGTTCATCGTGTGGCCGCCACGGGCCTGCCAATCACGTCGCCCGCGAAACGCTGACGGCGTGGCCTGAAAACGGTTCAGACATAAGGTGAGACGCGCCGCCCGGACGAAGGTTCCTCAGCTGAGGGAAAAACGCGCCAGGAGATCGAAGCGGCGAATAAGCCGGCATCGGTGGCTGGAAGGCGGGAAAGGGCGGTAATAAGTCGGAATGTTTTGTTCCGATGCCGGAATAGATCATTCCGATTTCGGAACAAATCATTCCGATGCCGGAACAGATCATTCCGATATCGGAACAAATCATTCCGATGCCGGAACAGATCATTCCGATACCGGAACAAATCATTCCGATGCCGGAACGGATCATTCCGATGTCGGAACAAATCGTTCCGATGCCGCAATGCGCGATTCCGATGTCGGAACAAATCGTTTCGATGCCGGAATGCGCGGTTCCGATATCGCAACCGCCGGGTTCGATCGCGCGACAGGCAGAACTTCGCGGGAACTGCCTGAAAACACGCCACATGCACTGGTGGAGCACTCATTAGACGCCCCCTCATCCGGCCTTCGGCCACCTTCTCCCCCACAAAAAGCGTGGGGGAGAAGGCGCTCGATGGGAGACTCCGAGACGCCGAAGAAGGTTGTTGAACGGCGCGCGGCTGGAGATCCGGCTAATATCCGCCCGCGGCCCCTCTGTGACGCGAATCGGAGATCGCCCGGAGTTTTCTTCCCTCGATCAACACGGCTTGAACGTCGCCGATCGCGTCGCGGGCAGTGATTCCGTGGCCGAGCGCCAGGAGGGCATCGAGCGTTGCCTGCGGCGCGCGTCCCTGCTCGTAGGAAATCTCCTCCGGCGTTGCCTGCTGCGACCACCGCGGCGCGGCGATGGCTTCCGCGAGCGGGCGCTTGAATACGAACATGTCGAGAAGGATCTGCGCGATCGTCGTCGTGATCGTTGGGCCTCCCGGCGTGCCGATGGCGAGGACCGGCTTTCCGCCGCGGAGCACGATCACCGGCGAAAGGGGCGACGCAGGACGGTTGCCCCACTGCAACGAGTTCGGCGTGTTCGGTGCGGAGGAGAAATTGCTCATCGCATTGTTCAGCAAAACGCCGAGGCCCGGCACGACGAAGCCGCTTCCTCCGTCGTCGCCGAGTGAGGTGGTCAGGGACACGACGTTGCCGTGCGCATCGACGATGGAGACGTGCGTCGTATGGCCAGATGTCGTCGTGACCGTGCCCGGCTCCGTGATCGCGATCGTCGGTGTCACTTTCTTCGGATCGATCGAAGCCCGCCAGAACGCGGCGCGCTCGTCAGAGAGAAGATCGTGCATCGGCACGCGTCCGCCGGCGGGATCGCCGAGAAATTTGTCGCGGTCGATCGCGGCACGCCGCTCGGCTTCAAGCAGAAGGTGCAACGTCTTCGCTGATTGCAACCCCCCCGTGCCGAGATCGAGTCCGCTGACGATCTTCAACACCGTACCGAGCGCGAGACCTCCAGCGGCCGGAGGCGCAGGCGCATAGATCTCGTAACCCCGAAAATCGATCCGCACCGGCGCGCGCCAGACCGGCTTGTATTCGCGCAGATCGCGGTACGCAAACGAACCGGCCGCAGCCTGAACGGCTTCGATCAGTTTGTGGGCGAGG
>DATLVW010000371.1:0-8374 GCA_035577085.1 Thermoanaerobaculia bacterium | reverse complement strand
CCGACACCCGCGTAGACCCCCGACCCCCGACTCACGACTCCCGAGTAGCCATCTCTTTCGTCGGCGAAGGCACCACATCCCTTGGCGAATGGCACGAGGCGATCAATGCCTGCGCGGCGCGGAAGCTGCCGGCGATTTTCTGCGTGCAGAACAACCAGACCGCGATCTCGACGTCGCCGAGCGAGCAATCCGCCGTTCGCGTCTTTGCCGACAAAGCCCTCGGATACGGCATCCCCGCCATCACCATTGACGGCACCGATCCCGATGCGATTGCCGCGGCTTTCACCTGGGCAGTCGAGCGCGCCCGCGCCGGCAACGGCCCAGCGTTGATCGAGCTCGTGGCCATGCGCATGTGCGGCCACGCCCATCACGACGACATGCTCTACCTCGGCAAAGACCCACAGCAATCGTGGAGCTATCCGCCGCTCACGGAGAATGGCTACGCCGACCACGAGCGGTATGAGTACTGGCGCAGCAAAGATCCGATCCCGTCCTACGCGGCGAAACTGCAGGCTGAGGGCATCATCGAAGCGGGAGACCTCGAGCGCTTTCAGCGCGAGGCGGAGGCACTCGTCGAAGCCGAGGCGCGCGCGGTCATCGAAGCGCCATGGCCGGACCCGGAGCTGGCCGGCACCGGCGTACTCGCCAACGAACCGCGGCGCGTCCACATCGAAGTGCTCGACGAGAGCTGGCGTCAGAACGCGTCGAAGAACATCGGCTTGCCTGCGGTCGAGACCGCGCCGCAGTTTGATGCGAAAGGAAAAACGTTCCTCGAAGCCGTCATGCTCGGCGTCGGCGATGCGCTGCGGAGCGATCCGCGCACGTTCGTCTACGGCGAAGACGTCGGCGGCAAATACGGCAACGCCTTCCTCCTCCTCAAACCGCTGGTGAAAGACTTTGGCGACCGGATCGTGAATTCGATTCTCTCTGAGGGGGCGACGCTCGGCGTTTGCACTGGGGCGGCGCTGGCGGGAATGCGGCCGATCGGCGAGATCCAGTTCAACGACTTCGTTGCGAGCGGCTTCAATCAACTAGTCAACAACGCGGCGAAGATCCGCTACCGATGGGGCGGGTCGGTCCCGATGGTCGTGCGCATGCCGTGGGGCGGTTTGCGTCACGCCGGTCCATATCACTCGCAGAACACGGAAGCGTGGTTCTATCGGACGCCCGGGCTGAAGATCGTCGCACCGTCGACGCCGCATGATGCACGCGCGCTGATGGCCAGCGCCGTCGCCGATCCCGATCCGGTTCTGTACTACGAGCACATCGCGCTGTATCGCGACCCGAGGGTCAAGCAGATGCTCGCGGATGAAGCGCCGTCGCCGCTTCCGATCGGTAAAGCCGCGCTGCGACGTGCCGGCAACGATCTGGCGATCATCTCGTACGGCGCGTACGTGCACATCGGAATGCGCGTCGCGGAGACACTGGCGAAGGATGGGATCGAATCGTCTGTACTCGATCTCCGCTCGCTCGCACCGCTCGATCGCGACGCGGTGCTCGCCGTCGCGAGACATTGCAGCCGCGTCCTGATCATCCTCGAAGACACGCGCACAGGCTCGATCGGCGAGTCGCTCGCGGCGATCATTCAGGAAGAGGCCTTCGAATACCTCGACGCCCCCATCCGTATCCTCGGCGCCCTCGACACGCCCGTGCCGTATTCGCCGCCGCTTGAAGATGAGTTTCTGGCGAGCGAGAAGGAGATCGAGCGGGCGGCGCGGCTGCTGGTGGGTTACTGAGGCTCACCGTCGGCGTCAAGCTCCGCACGCTCAACGTGATCCACGTCAGCCAGATCCTGTGGCCGGCCCGTCGCACGTTTGTTGGTGAGAAAGTCATGCTTGCCGATCACCGGGTACGCGCCTCCGGCAAATGAGGCAGTGACGCGGTTCGGCCACGCATCCTCGAAAGTCAAACCAGTCAGCTCAGTGAGGATGTCGATCCGATACGGTGCGATTCCGATTCGGAATGTGATTCCGGGGGACGCGAAATCCGACACTTCGAGGTCAGTAAGCGGGGCACCGTAAGTCTCCAGCGCAGCCCACACCCGCTGCGCGTTCTCCGCGGTGGGCCGGACCCAGATGTCGAGATCCTTCGTGGCCCGCGGGTCGCCATAGGCAGCGCGCGCATGAGCACCCACGACCAGGAAGTCAACGCCGTTGGCGGATAACTCGCGCAACATTTCGGCGAAACCCGGCGCGAACTGCGGCAGGGTCATACATCTCCCAAGCCGAAAGAGTCACATGCCAGGCAAGCTCGATCCGCTCGCCTGCCGTCATCCGGCGCGTCTCTTCATCAATAAGCGGCTCCTCGCCCATCTTGTATTTCCGCACGGTAATTCCGGGTCGCGCCACGCCCGAATTATATCCCGCGGTAGACCCTTCGCACCCACGCCGCATCTGCAACATTCAGCGCGCTTCCGACTGCTGCCGCGGCATCGACCTGCTTCGGATTGCGCTGGCCGAGGAGGATGGTGGCGGTCGGGTTGCCGGCGAGAAGCGCGCCGGTCAGCGCGTGCAGCACCGGCTCGCGCTGATCGGCGAAACGGCGGGTCATCTCGTCGCGGGCGTAGCGCATGCGGACCAGGAATTCGGGATCGCCAAACTCCGGGATGCCGCTGCGAAAGTCGCCTTCGGGAAAGTGCTGCGGCTCGTCGTACTTCCCGAGGAGCAGGCCGTGTTTCAGGGGAGAGAAGAAGGCGACGCCGGCATCGTGCTTGTCGACCCAGGCCTTGAGGCCGCTCGATTCGTAGTCGTCGTCGATGACGTTGCGATACGGCTGCACCACGTCGGGGTCGACGCGATCGATGAACTTCATGATCTTCCGGCCATCCCAATCCGACAGCCCGATGAAGCGGATCTTTCCCTCATCGCGGAACTGGCGCATCGTGGCCAGCGCGTCAACGAAGTACTCATCGTTCGGCCCGAAATCGCAGTGGTGAAAGTAGTAGAGGTCGATGACGTCCGTCTGCAGATTGCGCAGCGAAGCCTCGCACTGCTCCCGCATGTACGACGGCTCGTACCAATGACTCCCCTCACGTTTCCGCCAACCAAACTTCGAAGCGAGGAAGATCTCTTTGCGCGGCACTCCCTCCGCGAACGCCTCCCCGATCAGCTCCTCGGCGTGCCCGCGGCCGTATGCGTCGGCGGTATCCCAATGCGTGATGCCCTGCCGGTGCGCTTCGACGAGCGCGGCCTTTGCGAGGCGATCGTCGTGACCACTCCAACCGACGGACGCACCGTCTGAAGTACTGGGACCACCATGTCCCCACGTGCCGAGGCTAATCGCCGGAACCTGAACGTTAGAGCGGCCAAATCGGATTGTTCGCATGTTGAGATTGTTTCACGCGAAGCCGCGAAGACGCGAAGAAGGCTTCGGCTCGTTTCCTTCGCGTCTTCGCGTCTTCGCGTCTTCGCGTCTTCGCGTCTTCGCGTGAGATAGAGTCATCGCGAAGATGACCTGCGTTTTCTGCCACGACCCTTGCGACGCCGGCGACCTTGTCTCCGAGGACGAGAAGCTCCTCGTAATCCTGCACAGCGACTGGGCAGTGCGCGGTCACGCCATGATCGTCTGGAAGGAGCATGTCGAGAACGTGGCCGATCTTGCGCCCGATGACTACGCCCACTTTGCCGCCGTCCATCACCGCGTCGAGAAAGCGCTGCTTGACGTGACGCACGCCGACCGCGCCATTCTTCTCAAGCTCGGCATCGTCACGCCGCACCTTCACCTGCACATCTATCCGGTCCGCGCCACTCTCGACCGCGCGCAGGTGATGGAAATCATCGACGGCAAGACAGTCGATGCGATGAGCGAAGGGCAGCGGAAAGCGTTCATTGAAGAGATCCGGCAGCGGCTCGCTTGACAAATGCAGGCCGACTGAATGAGCATTCATTCAGCAATGGCCCGGCAAGCATCCACCATCACCGCTCCTCCCGAGACCGCCCGCGGCACAACCAAACGCGAGCGCATCCTCCGCGCCGCCATCGAAGTCTTCGCCCAGAACGGCTACTTCAACGCCAAAGTCTCCGAGATCGCCAAATCGGCCGGCGTCGCCGACGGCACGATCTACCTCTACTTCGATGGCAAAGAGGATCTGCTCGTCACGGTCTTCCGCGAGCACACGCGCAACTACCTGCAGTCGCTGGAGAAGGCGCTCGCGCACGTGAGACGCCCCGAGGAACGGATCCGCATCGCCATCCGCCACCACCTCGAGACCCTCGGGCGCGACCGGCAACTGGCCATCGTCGCCCAGGTCGAGCTGCGCCACAGCCTCAAGTTCATGAGCCTCCTCTCGCAGCAGGAAGTGGCCGACTATCTCAACATGCTCCGCAAGATGATCGAGCACGGCCAGTCCGACGGCAGCTTCCGGCGCACGATCCACCCGCAGCTTGGCGCCAAAGCCGTCTTCGGCATCCTCGACGAGATGGTGACATCGTGGATTCTTTCCGAGAAGGATTACGACCTCGCCGCCAGCGCCGATGCGATCGCGGATCTGGTGTTGACGGGATTGTTGTAGGGACTCGTCCCGAGCAACGTCAATTGTTTCTCTGCCGTCTCCAGTCCCACAAAAGACCAATCGCAACGATCACTACCCACCAGAAAGATAACGCCGCGATCACGCCGACTGCGTTCGGAACCGGCTTGCCGAGATACTCAAGCCACGACCTGAGGACAAAGCCAATGTAGAAGACGGCGTGGGGGCTGACTCCGAACAGCAGGAGCACGCTGACCACGACCGCCGCCGCGACCGGGGCAAGCACGAACACGAAAATGGCGCGGTAGAGGGGACGTTCACTCTTCGCCGGGCTCATAAGCGCGTCCCCTCTTGAACGGAATGTTCTCATCTTCCAGAACCTCGGCCACGAGGCGAACCAGATGCTCGTGCTTGAATTGATACCAGGCCTCGATCCGTCCGGTACCCTCGAGCACGGACCGGAACGCGCGAAAGGCACCTCTGCCGTGGATTGCGTGTTCGAGAGTTGACGACAGCGGCTCCGGCATTTCGAGTGCGAAGCGCTGCATAATTCGCCACTCGTTCACGTCGAGCTTTGATGGCAAACAAACCCAGTTTTCAGTTTCAGCGATGTCGCGAAGCTTCTGGAGATCCTCGCCTTCCCACGGCCACTCGAGCTCCTCTTCATCTTCGAGCTCATCCTCGATGACGCCGAGATCGTGGTCGGGAACGGTGAGGAATTCGCCAGTCTGCCGATTCAGGTACAGGCTGGTCTCATCCATCAGGGCATCAAGCTCTTCGGCGAGTCGGTCGATTACGACGGGTATCGGCATGTCAGCGGCTAACGGGCTCAAGCCAGGAGCCAATTCTAACGCACACGTCCGAATGAAGAACTACTGCGGCTTTTTCTCGTCCTTGGAGCGCTCGATTACGTTGGCACGAGCCTGCAATTTACTCAAATCGTTTTCGATGCGGGAAAGCCGGCCGTTGATCGATCCGATGGCCTCCTTGTTGGCATTCGCTGCCTGAACATCGGAATTCACCATGTTGCGGATCGACCCCAGCTCCTTCGTCACCGCCTGTTGAAACTCCTGCATCTGCCTGCGGGATGCCTCCAGGTCATTGGGCACCGTCGCAAGCTTGTCAATCCTCATTGACAAGGCCTGAGTCGACTCGCGGGTCTTCGAAAGGTCCTGACGAAGGCTCGCCTGGTCGCTACTGATGGTCTTGAATGTATTGTCATGCTGATCGACCAGTCCCTGAAGCGTGGAAAGACGATCGCCGAGCCCCGATACGGATTGCAATTGCGGCGTCGCGCTGGCAACGAAGTCCGATACCTTCTGCGTTGTCTGCTGCAGGTTCGTAATGTCTTGTTTGAGCGTGTCGACTGCTACGAGCCGAGGCTCGACGTTTGCGGAAATCTCGCGCGCGACGTTCTTCTGGATGAGCGGCTGCGTTTGGGCCATAACATTGTTCGTAATGCCTGCGCTGATATCGGCGCCTACGCGTTGCGTGACGATTGGCGCGACATCGGTGGCAACCTTCTGCGCTTCTGTGGGCGCTTTACTGAGCGCGTACGCGCCGATGGCGATCGGCACGAGCAGTAATGCCATGAAGGTTGAAAACACACGTTTGCGGCGTTTCGTCTCACGCGCTACCGCCGCTTGAACGGACTCGTCATAAGGTGCAGTCGTCATCGAGATCCTCCTTCAGAAGACATCAGACTTCAGGAATAGCCACAAACCGGCAAACATGCTTACGCCACACGCGAATATGAGGACGAGTTTCTCCATCGGGACACTCTCGAGCGTAGCGATGACCACGCCGGCGATCGTCACCAGCGCTACCACAGCGCCGCTGATGAGGACAAAGCGGTCTTTCCACTGATTGCGCTCGGACTGGCCGCTCCTCCAGGCCAATCCCGCATCGGTGATCCACTTTCTCAAATCGCCGATTGCGGCGCTGATCATCTGTGGTGTGTCATGGAACCTGCGGATCCAGCTGCCGTCGCGAAAGGCGACCGCGCGCGCGATGAAGGCCGCCTGGCGCGGATCAGCATTCGGGCCCAGCGGATCTTTGACATAGCCCTTCAGCTCTTTTTTCTCCGTTTTCGCGTAGTCGTACTCCCACTCCACGATCGACGTCGCACGTCCGGGATACTCGGAGCCGAACTTGTCGCCGAGGATGAGCAGAAAGATCTCCGAGCCTTGGAGCACCTTCCTGAGCCGCTGTTCCGGCGCCTCGGTTCCCGCCGCTTCGGCCTCGTAGATATAGGCATCGAGCCGGAGGTCTGGCAGGGCCTCGATCTCTTGCTTCAGCTGATCGCGCTCAGTCGCGAATTCGCTGGTCGAGCTGATGAACACCCGCGGCATCATGATCGACATCGTTGACTCTCCATTTTAGGAGTGTTCAGGCGGGTGGTTTCCCTACCCGCCGCGGCAGGGAGCGGCGCGAGTCGGCTGAACCTTAATTCTCGGCAAGACTATGACTTCGGCCGATCGCGGGGAACTTCGCGCAGGTACTCATCGACATCCAGGCTTCCAAGCGGCTTGATCATCACCCGCGCAGTGTGGGTCATGCTGCCAAGCTGTTCGGGTACGCGCTGAACCTCCTTGTAGCCGGCCTTCTCCCAGAACCGTTCAGCCTGCAGGTTGCCGACCACGACACCGAGGCGCAGCCAGGACGCGCCTCCATCCTTCGCCCACTCCTCGAGTCGTTCGTACAACAGCCCGGCCGTGCCCGTGCCATGCAATGCCGTGGCGACGATGAAAAGGCTGATGTGCCACACGCGTGGTGCCAGGAGGCCGGTCATCACGGAGGCCATCGCCACCATCTGACCGCTGGAGTCTAAGAAGCCGAGGATGTGCACCTTGTCGTATGGCACACTCGGAGGTGGCCGTGACTCGAACTCCTGCCTGGCCTCATCGGGTCGAGGCGGAGCTCCAGTGACCGCCTGGAAGTACTCCGGATTGGCGTCAAAGAAGGCCTGCAGGGCAGGCAGATCTTCCTCGGCCAACTCCACAGCTTCGTACACGCCGACCGCGAATCGTCGACGCGGTAACAGGTTGGATGAGTTCACGCGCTCTAACGAAATAGTAACGCACGCGGGATACAGCAACTTGCGCCTATGAATCAGGCGGAGCGCCGCCAGCCTCGCTCGCTTCCGCGCGAAGCCGGGCATAGATGTAAAAGTCCCGGGGCACGCCTCTCGCTACGCGGTACTGCTGCAGCATCCCTTCGCGCGCAAAGCCGAGGGACTCCAGGAGCCGTATCGATGGGGCGTTGCTGGTCATGACAAACGCATGCACGCGGTTGAACCGTGCAGTGTTGAACGCCCAGGACAACGCCTGGTGGGCGGCGGCGCGCATTAGACCGCGGCCCCAGAATGCCGGTGCGAGGTCGTAGACCAGTTCGGCGTGAGCGTGCGGCAAGGACCAATTGGAGAACCCGCAGGTACCGATGAGGCCATCCGTCGCGTCAGCAAGAGCCCAGCGACACGAGGTACCAGCCGCGTAGCCCTCGATCTCGCGAGAAAGCATGGCTTCGACCCCGGAGAGGTCGAGCTCGGGAAAGCTGGTGTGCTCGATGACACGCGGATCAGAGAGGTACGCAAGCCACGCCGGCGCATCACCGGCGCGGAGCGGACGAAGCCGGAACTCGCCCAGCGACCATGACGAGGGCAAATGCACGTCTGCAACAGAGGGTAAGGTAATCACGATCGTTTGTCCGCGACGCCTGACGTTTGCCGATCAGCCGCACAGTACTCGCGTGGCTAGAGCGACAAGCGTTCATGGTAACGCGGAACATGGCAGCGACCGGCACGGCGCCGGCTCCAAGTCGTGGCTTCAATTTGGACTGCTTATCGTGGTCGCCGAGGCAGAGGCAACCACGGAGACACAGAGAACACAGAGGGATCTCTGTGACCTC
>DATLVW010000370.1:0-5786 GCA_035577085.1 Thermoanaerobaculia bacterium | reverse complement strand
GTTCATGATCACGACCATGCCGTAGATGTGAAAGAAGGGGAGAACGCCAAGCGTGACGGCACCCGCAGGAAGACCGAAGACCGCTTCGCCCTGCAGGATGTTCGCGACGAGGTTGCGATGGGTGAGCATCACGCCCTTCGGCAGTCCGGTCGTGCCGCTGGAGTAAGGCATGACCACGACGTCGTTCTGCGGATCGATCGTGACGGACGGTACGTCGTCATCGCTGTCGAGCAGCGAATCGAACGGCGTCGCGCCCGCTGCCTCGCCGAAGACGAACACTTCGCGAAGCGTGAGACTCTTCGCAGATTCGAGCGCCTTGTCGAGACATGACGGTCCGGCGACGAGATAGCTCGCGCCGGCATCCTGCAACTGGCGCGTCAGCTCCTCGACCGTGTACATCGGATTGATCGTCGTGACGATGCCGCCGAGGAGCGAGACGGCGTGGAATGCGATGGCGTAGTCGGGAGAGTTCGCGCTGTAGATCGCGAAGACGTCGCCCTTGCGCAGACCGCGGCGCGCCAGCGACGTAGCCGCGCGGCGCACCGCGTCGGCCAATCCGGCGTACGTGAGCACGCGCCCGTTCGTGCTGTCGATCATCGCCGCTTTGTCGCCCCACGACGCAGCGCGCTCCAGCAGAAACGGCGTGAGCGCGACGTCCGGGATGGCAACCGGAGCTTCGGGAGCGCGGAAGATCATTAACATTAATGGTACCCGAGGAGTGCGGGCGTCTTCGCCCGCGGCCGTCGGGCGTCCTCGCCCGGCGGTGTGGCCCGCCCGGCAGCTCCGAATGGACACTTTTGGGCGAAACGTCCGACCGCGAGACAGCCAACCGAAGAGTATTCAACGGTGGGTCGAGTCAAGCTCCGAATGAAGCCCTCGCGCAAAGCCTCCGTCCGCGCGTTTGCCTACCAAGAGCATTCGGGCGAGACGCCCAAATGCCCGCGGTCGAGACGACCGCACTCCTCCGGCGATGAAGTAACATCGCGGGATGAATCGCAAGACGATCGCTCTCGCAATTTTGGCACTCACCATCCTTGCTGGCACCAACCTCGCGGCCGCCGACGACTTCGCCGACGTCAAACGCGAGATCGCCAAACGTCACGACGAAGCGGTCAAACGGCTGCAGGATTGGATCGCGCTTCCGTCCATCGCCGCCGAGGATCGCAACTATCCCGCCGGCGCGGAGTACATGGCCAAGCTGGCGCTCGATGCTGGGTTCCAGCACGCCACCGTCCTCAGCACCGATGGCAAGCCCGGAGTCTTTGCCACGCTCGACGCCGGCGCGCCGAAGACGGTCGGCCTCTACTTCATGTACGACGTCAAGCAGTTCGATCCCGCGGAGTGGACCTCCCCGCCGCTCGAAGCGCGGCTCGTCGACAAACCGAACATCGGCAAGTCGGTCGTCGGCCGCGGTGCGGTCAATCAGAAAGGTCCGGAAGCGGCGTTTCTCGCGGCGCTGCACGCGATCCGAGGGGCGGGACGGAAGATGCCGGTGAACCTCGTCCTGGTCGCCGAAGGTGAGGAAGAGATCGGCTCGCCGCACATCGGCCAGCTCGTCCATCGCCCCGAGGTGGAGGCCGCGTTCCGCAAGACAACGGGCGTATTCATGCCCGCCGCCTCGCAAGACCTCGACGGCATCGTCACCGTCAGCCTCGGCGCGAAAGGTGTCGTCGAGCTGGAGCTGGTGTCGAGCGGCGAGAAGTGGGGACGCGGTCCGGCAAAGGACATCCATTCATCGCTCAAAGCAATGGTCGACAGCCCGGCCTGGCATCTGATCAAGGCGCTCGACACGCTCGTATCGGCAGATGGCAACACGATCACGATCGACAACTATCCGCAGCCGCGGCTACTCAACGCCGATGAGAAGGCGATGATCGCCAACGCGTCGAAGCTCCGCAGCGAAGCGCAATCGAAGAAGTCCCTCGGCGTGCAGCACTGGATCGGCGATCTCCCATGGGTCGAGGCGAACGAACGGCTGGAATCGCAGCCGACCGTGAACATCGAAGGCCTCGTCGGCGGCTACACCGGTCCGGGCGGCAAGACGATCCTCGCGCATCGCGCCGTGGCCAAGATCGACATGCGCCTCGTCCCCGACATGAAGAAGGATGATGCTGTCGCCGCGCTCAAAGCGCACCTCGCCAAACGCGGCTTCGGCGACATCGAAGTGAATGTCACCGGTGGCTACGATCCGACGAGCACTTCCGCCGCCGCACCGCTGATCCAGTCGCAAGTGGCTGTCCTGAAGCGCGCCGGCATCGATCCCGTCCTCTGGCCGCGCAACGCCGGCTCGTATCCAGGCTACGTCTTCACCAATCCACCGCTCAGCCTCCCCAGCGGACACTTCGGCCTCGGCCACGGCAGCGGCGCCCATGCACCGGACGAGTACTACGTGATCGACTCGACAAACCCTAAAGTGCAAGGCTTCGACGGCGCGGTGATGTCGTTCGTGGAGTATCTGTACGAATTGGGGAGGTAGTGTCTTGAGAACTCGAATCACTAGACCGTGCGGGCAAGCCATCGCTCGGTTTCCGAGGCTCCGGAGGGCTCGACCGCGGCCATCGGGGCGTCCCCGCCTCGATGGTTTAATCCGGCCTGATACCCGCCATGTTTTTTTGGGTCAACTTCGTGGATCACACCTTCGGCTTTACCGAACGTGTGCGCCGAGGTTGTAGTGCTTCGGCTCGGGAATGCGCGGGCGGGTGGTGCCGCGTCTCGGTGGCCACTCTAACTCGACCACCACGGTTCACTCAGTCGTGCTTCCGCGGCTCCGCGTTCTTCACATACTTGTCGAACCAGCGCAGCTCCTCGTACGCAAGTTGTTCGTTCGACTCCATAGCCGCGTACCAGTGCGGCTCGTGAGGCAGCATGACAAGACGGACGACGCCCCCGTTTCCACGAATCGCCTGGAAGAGCTGCTCGGACTGCAGCGGCGTCGTGCCGGGGTTTGCATCGTCGGAGCCGTGGACGAGGAGCAGGGGAGCCTTCATCTTGTTGGCGAAGAAGTAGGGCGAGACCTTGAGATAGACATCTTGAGCGTTCCATACCGAACGGCTCTCGTTCTGGAAACCGAACGGCGTCAGCGTCTTGTTGTAGGCACCACTGGTCGCGACGCCCGCCCGGAACAGATCCGTGTGGGCGACCAGATTCGCGGTCATCAACGCCCCGTGGCTGTGCCCCGTGACACCGATGCGGTCCCGATCGACGACGCCGAGCTCCACCGCCTGGTCCACCGCGGCCTGCGCGTCATCCACGAGCTGATCGATGTACGTGTCGTAAGCCTTCTTCGGATCTCCGACGATCGGGAATGCCGCGTTGTCGATGATCGCGTACCCGGATAGGAGCAGAAGTTTGTAATCCGTCAGGCGTGTGAAGGTCTGCTCCGAGCCGCTGACCTCACCCGCGGTTTTGGAGCTCGCATAGTCGAGTGGGTAGGCATTGAGGATCGCCGGCACCCGCGTGCCCTCTTTGTAGCCGGGCGGCGTGTAAAGGGTGAATGAGAGCGCGACGCCGTCCTTTCGCTTGTAGGTCACCAGGCGTTTCTTGATTGCACGCACGGCGGGCGTCGGGTCGGGGATCTGCGTGATGGCGCGCACGGTCGAGGCAATGGTCGCTTCGCCTTTGGCAGCGCTCGTCACGGGCGCCCCGAGTGTGCGCAGCATGAGGTTGGGCGGTTCCGAGGGGGTCTGGTGCCATGTGAGAAGCGCGTCGGTGTTGTCGTTGGCGAAGGTCAGGAAGTACTCGTACGCGTCCTTGCCGCTCCGGAAGAGACGTTGCGGCTTGACGGTACGAAGATCGAAGCTGTCGAGGAACGGACGGTCCCCCGTCGTTGAAGCACCCTGGCCGCTCAGGAAGATCGTGTCTCCTTTCTGACGGATGGCCCACTGGCCGTTCGGCAGGATGCGGTAGACCGGCTGGCCTGGATCGTCATACGTCTCGTCGCTCGACAGATCCCAGATCAACCGCGGCTTTGTTTCCGTGTGATCGGCGTCGATCAGGAACGTCCGGCGCCAGTGACGGTTGTCGTCGTACTCCTGGAGCAATCCGGTTCCACGTTGCTCGCTCCAGTCGATACCCTGGTATCGCTGCTCGGTGCGGGCGATCTCGACGGGCTTGGCTGTGAACGGCGCGCTTTGCATCAAGACTTTATCGCGCGCGGGTACGCTCGTCTTCCAGTCTCCGCCGTCGAGCGCCTCTGCCCAAACGAGTGTCGCGGGCTCGGTGGGACGCCATTCGTGGTCGCGTGGACCGGTCGCTACGCCGTGGATCGGCACGTGATCCGCGACAGGCAACGTTGCGAGCGGCGTCGCCTTCCCGAAGCGGTCCCATACTTCGACGTCATTCGCAAAGCGGCTATAGGTCACTGCATACGAATACGGTTTGCGGATCGAGGTCACCAGAATGTGCTCGCCGTCGGGCGAGAGGTGAACGTCGCTCAAGACTGCGGGCGCACCGACACGGGCGACCGAGCCGCTCGCGATGTCGACCAGTGCCAGCTGGCTCGTGCCGTAGTACTCGAAGAGCGCCGCGTCGGCCTGGTTCCGCAGCGTGTCGCGCGCCTCATAGGTGCTGAACTCGCCGCCTCCGGTCGACTCCTGAATCCGCGGGCCCTCGGCTCCCGCCTCTACCGCCGGCGGCGCGCCAATGTTGTCGGGAACCAGCTTGACCAGAAGGGTCTTGCCGTCGGGCGCCCACTGGTGTGAGTTGCCGAGCATCGGGTTGAGCCGCACGTTGCCGACGCGGTGCGTGGTGCCGTCACGGGCGCCGGCCCAGAGCTCCACAGCGTCGCTGGACGTGTTGCGGAACGCGAAGGTGGCGCCGTCGGCGGCCCACGAGAAGCCGTCGGCGCAGCCGCCGGGCGGCAGCGCGATCCGCGTCTCGTGACGTGTTGCGAGGTCCACGACGGAGAGCGTTTGCGCGCACTGTGCGACTCCATAGCCGCCGAACGTGTCGTGCTTGCGGCGGGAGCGTGGCTCGACGCGCACTCCGGCGAGTTTCAGAAATGGCTCCGCCACCTGCGCCATCGCCGGGTATTGAACCCATGACACGAGAAGTGCGCTCCCGCGTGTCGGACTCAGGATCGGCCGCGGCGGCGCAGGCGCGTGCAGGACGTCGAGCACGTATTGCGGCGGCAGGTCGTAGCCGGAGACGCGCTCCGGGGCCGGCCCGGTCGCGGCCGATGCCGCAGTCGAGAGGAGAGCTACCGTCAGAGCGAGAGTGCTGCGAGAGATCCCTAGGGTTGAAGGCGCCATGAAGAGATTATCTGACAGAACGGTGCACCGAGTTCATACGTTGAGCACAAGAGTGAGTGTGACCCGAGACCTTCGATCTTGACCGGTCGAATCAACGAGCGAAGGCGTGGCCCCAGTAGTGGCTCGCGTGGGTGAATGTAGCTCTGCTTGCGAATACATGATCATGTGGGGCTCGCCGCGAGTACCAGGCCTGTCGACCGATGCGCGGCGTAGCTCGTTTCGCTGGCGTAAACTCTAAGATCGATGATGCAGGAGGTGCGGATGACCAACGTTGAGGTCACGTTTCCCGATAGTTTGTTCGCTGCGCTCCGAAAGGCGCCCCATGAGGTCGGGCGCGAGGTCCGTCTTGCAGCGTCGATCCATTGGTATCAGCAGGGTGCTATCTCGATGGAGCGGGCCGCCGAATTCGCGGGACTGAGCCTCCCTCAGTTCCTGGCGGAGCTTGCTCGCCGTCATGTGGATGTTTTCCTGGTCGATGACGAGGACATAGCCCGAGAATTGCGCGATGCCTGAAACGCTGGTGATCAATGCGTCGCC
>DATLVW010000369.1:0-3519 GCA_035577085.1 Thermoanaerobaculia bacterium | reverse complement strand
ACAAGTTTTCGCAGAACGCACCCTCCTTCCGGAGCATGAGAATCGATCAAAGCACCATGGAGCAGGCGTCAAGCATACTCTTCATGGGTTGCTGGGTAACCGCCCAACCGGCAGCCGAATAACCCGCCAACCCACCAACCCGGCACCAAATCGCGATAGCATCCGATTTCACCGTGTCGAAGAATGTGATCATCGTTGGTGGCGGTCTGGCCGGACTCTCGGCCGCGGTCTTTCTCGCAAGAGCCGGCCGCACCGTTACGATCTTCGAGCGGCGCCGATACCTCGGTGGCCGCGCCGTCACGCATCTCCGCCACGGCTATCGTTTCAACCTTGGTCCGCACGCGTTCTTTCGCGCGGGGCACGGCTGGAACGTGCTGCGCGAGCTCGGCATCCCGGTGCGAGGCGGCGTGCCCAAGGTCCGCGGCTTCGGGATGCTGGGCACGCAGCGGTTCAAGTTTCCCGGAAGCCTCTGGTCGATCCTGACGACGTCGCTGTTCGGACTCAAAGCGAAGATGCAGATGCTGGCGCTCCTCCTGCGCATTCGCGGCATCGACCCCAAGCCGTACGCATCGATGACCGTTCGTGAATGGATCGATGCGAACGCGTCCGACGAGCGCGTGCGGCTCCTGCTCGAGGCTCTCTTCCGGCTGGCAACCTACAGCAATCGCCCCGATCTTCAGAGCGCGGGCTCCGCGCTTGCGCAGTTGCGGCTCTCGATTCGAGGCGTGGTCTACATTGACGAAGGCTGGCAGAAGATCGTCGATTCGCTTCACAGCGCCGCCGTGGCGTCGGGCGTGAATTTCGTCACCAGCTCGCGCGTCGTCAGCGTCGACAACGAAGGCGGCGCCGTGCGAGGCGTGGAGCTCGGCGGACTCGAAGTGGAAGACCGTAAGGACACGATGTCGCTCGTCATGCCGGACATGTCGGATCCCGACAAGGGAACGCGCATCCCCGCCGATACGGTCCTCCTGGCGGTCGATCCCTCCACCGCCCGTGAGCTCGTTCGCGACGTCGACTGGCCGGAAACGACGGCCGTGGTGATGTCGTCGCTCGATATCGCCCTCTCGAAGCTGCCGCAGCCGCACAACACCTTCGCACTCGGGCTCGACAAGCCGCACTACTTCTCCGTTCACTCGGCGTGGGCTCAGTTGACCCCGAAGGGTGGCGCACTGCTGCACGTCGGCCACTACGGTGACGGCGGAACGGAGGCGGAGCTGGAAGCGCTGGTCGATGAGCTGCAACCGGGCTGGCGCGACCTCGTCGTGCATCGCCGTTTCCTTCCTGCGATGACCGTTTCCAATGCGCTCGTGCAGCCGGACGGCGTAGCAGCGCGGACGAAGGCGGTCACTCCCGTACGCGGCCTCTACGTTGCCGGCGATTGGGTCGACGAAGGCGGCATCCTCTCGGACGCCGCCTTTGCCAGCGCGCGCGCCGCCGCAAAAGCAATTATCGCGGCCGGCTGACGGATCGAAGTCTTCTCAGCGTTTGTGCGTCTGGTCGTACCGCTCTTGATCTTGTGCTTACCCAACACTCGGCCTTACGACAAGCCGCCGTCTGCCACGACGGAACACGTGTAGCGGCAACGCGGGAACTCTGAACAACCTAGGAATGCGTGCCCGTCGCGCTTTCGCACCCGCTGAACCAGCGGACAGCCGCATCTGGGACATGCTGAACCATCTGACCTTGACGGGGAGGATTCTGCTCGGGGAGCGGACGATCTCTCTCGAGGTGGAGAGAGTCGATTTCTGGAAGAAGAGCGTTGCAATTTGGGAGCGGGCAACGGTGAGACTGCTGCGAGCCGCGCCTTTCGGTTGCGGTGCCCTACTTGCACGCAGATGAAAGTTAGGATTGCACCAACGAGACACGAATGCCCGGATATCCAAACCGGTTCAGCCGATTCGTCGTTCACGTGACGCCATTGCGAAACGCCGTGATGATGGGAACACGCGCCTCGTCCGACAGCCGTGCTCTCCCAACCATCTCCGCAGAGCGCGCCCTGACGAGGCCCCTGAATCACGCCTGCAACCAGGTAGCAAACTACCGCGCCCAGTATGAGATACGCGACTACGGCGTCAGCCTTAAAGGCACTCTTCCGGGGTCCAACCGGTGTATTCACGTTGCGGACAACGTACCACTCTCTGCCGTGCGGACTTTCGGCCACGCCCACGTCGCGCGAACGCGCATTTCTCACGGTGCGCATACGTCTTTCCTTTTTCTTTGGAGTGCTCTCCAATCGAGCGCCTTCTCCCCCCGCGCTTTTTGCGGGGGGAGAAGGTGCCGAAGGCGGATGAGGGGGCAGCAAGCGCGCAGGGCGATCAATTACTCCTCGCCTGAACTCGCTGAAAACGTGGCACATAAGCAGATGCCGGACTCGTTGGAACGCCCCCTCATCCGGCTTCGCCACCTTCTCCCCCACAAGAAGCGTGGGGGAGAAGGCGCTCGATGGAGAGAGTTGCGATAAGAGTGTGGGAAAAGCGAGCTAACGCAAAAGGGCTAACGCTGGGGCTACCGCGGGGCTATCGCGCGAGGCGGATGTCGCCGCCAGAGCTGCGGAGAACGAGTTTCGGTCCGCCGCCGTTCAACTTCCCGTTCAGCGATGAGTCGTCCTGCTTGCCCTGAATCGTGACCGGCACATCGGAGGCGACGTCGCCGCCGCTGGTGTGTGCATCGATGTCCAGCGCAACGTTGGGCGCGACGTGGATCGTGATCCCGCCACCCGAGGTCGAGAGCCGCGAGTCGGCGTGCGGCTGACGTGAAACACGCGCTTTGATCGATCCTCCCGAGGTCGAGGCATCGATGGCACCGCCGGCGTCGCCGATATCGATGGAGCCGCCCGACGTGTGTGCCTTCAGATCGGCGGTTGCGCGGCGAATGTCGATCGATCCTCCCGAGGTCCTGGCGCTCAGCGAACCGGAGGCGTCGCCAACTTTGATGTCGCCTCCGGAGGTGGAGAGCGTCGCGGCCGCGTGGGAGCCGGCCATCGAAACATCGCCTCCCGAGGTGTGCGCGTCGACGATGCCGTCAATTCTGCCGAGGGTCACGTCGCCGCCGGAAGTGCGGACCTTTACGCGTCCGGCGAGATCGGAGATGGCGATGTCGCCGCCGGAGGTTGTGAGATCGACGTTGTACTGCGAGGGGACATTGACCACGAAGCGGACCGCGAGGTCGTTGTTCCAGTGAAACCACGACCACGAGGTCGGGCGGTTGTAGCGGGCGTGGATGTGAACGTCGTTTTGCGCCTGCGAGAACTGGACGTCGAAGTCTTTGAACAGCTCGTTCGCCCGTTCGCTGCTCGACGTCTTCGCGCGGCGGATCACGTCGACGCTGACGTTGCTCGCGCCTGAGGTCACCTTGATATCGCCGAGATCGGCGTCGATGGTGATCGTTCCGCCGGCGTGAACGTTGAAGTTGCGGTGGATGGGGCTGTCGATCGCGGCGTGCGCGGCGGAGATCGACGCCAGCCCGAGCACAGCCGCGATCGCTGCAGTGCGAATGCGCGTCATGGTGTTGCCTCCTGTG
>DATLVW010000368.1:0-4877 GCA_035577085.1 Thermoanaerobaculia bacterium | reverse complement strand
CGTTGCGCGGCCAAGTACACGATGGCCGCTTTGCGTTCGGGCTTTACCAGTATCTCGGCTTCGTCGAAGGCTTTAAGCGTCCGCAATTTCATGTGTCGGAGTGGATTGCGCCGGGATCGAAGATCGACCTCGGCGACCGTAACCTGACCATTGAAAGCCTGCCCGGGCATACTCCGGATTCAGTCGTGCTGCTCGACGAGGCAGCAAACCGGCTTTTTGCCGGAGACTTCATCTATCCGTCCGAAATCTACGCGTTTCTTCCCGGTGCAGACCTGAAAACCTATGCGGCAAGCGCCCGGCGGCTGACGAAGTTGGTCGATGCACAAACTCTCATTTACGGCGCTCACGGCTGCGATCGGCTGCCGACGGTTGACGTACCCACATTGAGCCAGGCCGATGTGGTGGCGCTGACACGCGCTCTCGACTTGGCCGACACCGGAGCGTGGGCCGCGGGAACCGGCTGGTATCCGCGGCGCATACCTGTGAACGAGCGGATGGAGCTACTGGCGAAGTATCCATGGATGCGGCCATAGCCTATGCACCTGTCGAGCTCACGCGGTTATGATCTGGGTTATGCGCCACTCGCAAAGTCATGGTAGGGAGGTCGCTCGCAGGTTTGCCGGCGCCTTGGGAGTTCTGGTCGCCGTTGTCTCTGCTTTGGCCGACCCGGTCCCCCAGGCCGGGGCGCCGATCAAACCGACGAGCCGTGGTGAAGCCACAGCCATTATTGCCGACGCACGCAAGATCCTGACTCCCGAAGGCGTCGAAACGCTGGAGAAGGTGCGGATCGGCGGAATTGAGCAATGGGTGTCGGTCCGCGGCGTCGATCGCAGAAATCCGGTATTGCTCTACATCCACGGCGGTCCGGGATATGTGAGCCTGCCGATGAGTTGGTGGTCGACGCGCGGATGGGAGGAATATTTCACGGTGGTTCAGTGGGACCAGCGTGCGGCCGGCAAGACCCATCTATTGACCAATCCCGACATCGTCGCCCCGACTCTCACCAATGAGCGCATGGTCGCCGATGCCGAAGAGATGGCCCTATGGGCGCGCAAGGCCTTTGGCAAGCGCAAGATCTTCGTCCTCGGACATTCCTACGGAAGCTATCTCGGCCTCGAGTTGGCGCGGCGCCATCCCGACTGGCTGCACGCGTACATCGGTGTTGGCCAGGTCGCGAACATATCTGAGAGCGAACGTCGCGGCTGGCAGTTCGCCATGGACGCCGCGCGGCGGGAGGGGAATACGGAGGCAGTCCGCCAGCTGGAATCGATCGCTCCTTATCCGGCGGGAGACAAGCCCAGCCCGATTCAGGACACCTACATCGAGCGCAAGTGGATGACCTACTTCGGCGGAGCGATGGCGTATCGCAGGACCAACGACGCGGAAGACGATCTCGCCTACTTGTCGCCTGACTATACGGATGACGAGATTCGCCATCTCTGGGACGGGAACGCGTTCTCAACCCCTTACTTGCTTCCCGATCTACTCGCCGAGCGGAACACGGCAACCAAACTCGATGTTCCACTCGTTGTGTTCGTAGGGCGCCACGACAAGAACGTGAACGCCGATGTCTCGGCCGAGTGGTTTGCGAGGGTGCGGGCGCCGGAGAAGCACCTCGTCTGGTTCGAGCATTCGGCACATCTGCTGATCACCGAAGAGCCGGGCAAAGCCCTCATTTCCCTCGTGCGCTACGCCCGACCGATCGCCGAGCGGGCGGGGGACGTGGCTCCCTAAGGCTACGCGTCCGGCCGTTCGCGACGCTCATCGATGGCGGCAGCGGTATGCCGCGCGATCATCAGTTCCTCATTCGTCGGGATGACCCAAACGGAGACCTCGCTGTCCTCGGTGGAGATTCGCGGGCCGTTTCGGCTGTTAGCCCCGTCATCGAGCCTTGCGCCGAGCCACGCAAGCCGTTGCACCACCGCAGCACGCAACGTCGGGTCGTTCTCGCCGATTCCCGCCGTGAATACCAACGCGTCGAGTCCACCGAGCACGGCCGCATAGGCGCCGGCGAATTTCACGATGTGGTGGACGAAATAGTCGATGGCTGCGGCGGCCGACGGACTGTAGTGTTCCCTCAGTAGACGCATGTCGCCGCTGCTTCCAGAGAGTCCCAGCATCCCTGAGTCCTTGTAGAGCAGGCTCTCAAGGTCGTCCGCGGTGTATTTTTTGTTCTTCATGAGGTAGAGCAAGATCGCGGGATCGATTGCACCACAGCGAGTCGACATCGGGAGGCCCTCGATTACACTAAACCCCATCGATGTGTCCATGCTTTTGCCGTCAAGCATGGCGCACATGCCGGCGCCGCCGCCCAGGTGAGCGGCAATGACCCGGCGGGCCTTCGGTGCGTGGCGCGGCAATTCGCGAGCGAGGTACTCATACGAGATTCCGTGGAAACCCCAGTGGCGAATTTCCTCTCCCGCGATTGCGGCCGGAAGTGCGTAACGCTGAGCGACCGCAGGCAGGGTCCGGTGATACGCGGTGTCGAACACCGCCACCTGCTGCAATTCGGGATGAGCCTGAGCGACCGCGCGGATCGTGCTGACCTCAAACGGCTGATGCGAAGGTTCGATGATCGCGAGCCTCTCGAGCCGGGTGATGACCTGTTCATCGACCCGCACCGGCTTGTCGTAAAACGAACCTCCGTGCACCACCCGATGACCCAGTGCGTCGATCTTGAAGTCCTGCAGATGAGCTTCGAGCCAGGTGATCACGAACTGGGTGATGCCCCGGGGGTCGAGCGGATATCCCGCGTTGGGAGCGTCCCCGGCCATCGGCTTGCCTTGCGAGTCGTGGGCAACGAAGCGCGGCCGCGAGCCGATGTCTTCGAGGCGGCCGCGGCAGAGCAATTCCAAGGCCTCGGCGCCCCCATGGCGGTACGCGGCAAACTTGATGCTGGTGGATCCAACATTGATCACGACAATACCTTTCGACATGACGCCTCAGTTGCCTTCCTGGGGCAAGCGCCTCCGCCCTAAGGCCATTGCCAGTCCCGAATTTCCGGCTTGTCGATTCCTTCCGCGTGGGCGTAGGCGAGATGCTCGATGATGGCATCTCTCAACCGGTCCTTCACGTGCCCCGCGGTCCTTTGCAGCGCGGGGACACGGTCGATGACATCGATCGCAAGATTGAAGCGATCCACCTGGTTGAGGATCGCCAATTCAAGGGGTGTATTGATGTTGCCTTTCTCCTTGTAGCCGCGGACGTGGAAATTCACATGGTTGGTTCGGCGATAGGCGAGCTTGTGGATGAGGGATGGATAACTGTGGAAATTGAAGATAACCGGTTTGTCCGGGGTGAACAGCGAATCGAAGTCTCGATCCGACATGCCATGCGGGTGCTCGGTGTCCGGTACCAGGCGAAACAGATCGATCACATTCACAAAGCGCAGCTTCAGCGCCGGAATGTGTTCCTTCAAGAGGCTCACTGCCGCCAATGCTTCCATCGTGGGAATATCACCGGCGCACGCCAGGACGACATCGGGTTCCTCGCCCGCATCGGTGCTGGCCCAATCCCAGATTCCGATGCCCTTGGTGCAGTGATTGACAGCTGCATCCATATCGAGAAGTGTGAGGTGCGGCTGTTTGTCGGCGACGATGACGTTGAAATAATCTTTTGAACGCAGACAATGATCGGCGACGCTCAACAGGCAATTCGCATCCGGCGGCATATAGATTCGAACGACATCGGGGCTCTTGTTGGTGACGACATCCAAGAAGCCCGGGTCCTGGTGCGTAAAGCCATTGTGATCCTGGCGCCACACCAGCGAAGTAATCAGCAGATTGATCGAGGAAATCGCGGCCCGCCAGTCCAGATCCTTCTTGGCCTTCTCCAGCCACTTGGCATGTTGATTGAACATCGAGTCGATGACGTGAACAAAGGACTCGTAGCTGGAGAAGAAGCCGTGTCGTCCGGTCAACACATAGCCCTCGAACCAGCCTTCGAGAGTATGCTCGCTGAGCATTTCCATGACCCGTCCGTCGACCGCAATCTCCGTTCCGTCGGAATCCTCCGGTTTATATTCCGCCACCCACGTCTTCTTCGATGCCGCGTAGATCCCCTCGAGTTTGTTCGAAGCGGTCTCGTCCGGACCAAAGACGCGAAACGTCTGCATGTTGCGTCTCATGACTTCGGCCAGGAAGCCGGCGAGTGTCGCGGTCGGGGAAACGTAGCTTTTTCCGGGACTCGGGACCGGCACGGCATAGTTTTGAAAACGCGGCAGGTTCAATGGCTTTCGCAACCTGCCGCCGTTGGCATGAGGATTGGCGCTGATGCGCCGCGCCCCCTGGGGTGCCACCTGCCGAAGTTCGGGCTTCAGGGTTCCGGCCGCGTCGAACAATTCCTCGGGTTTGTAGCTGCGCATCCACTCCTCGAGGATTTGCAGGCTCTTCGGATTCGTGGCCGGATCGAGAATGGGAACTTGATGCGCGCGCCAAAAGTCCTCCACTTTGTGGCCGTTCACCGTTTTGGGTCCGGTCCAGCCTTTCGGCGAGCGCAGTACGAGCATCGGCCACGCCGGCCGTTCGACGCGGCCGGTGCTGCGGGCTGCGGCCTGGAGAGCGCGAATCTCCATTACACAGTGCTCGAGCGTTGTGGCCATGGCCTGATGCATGGCGTCAGGATCGCTGCCCTCCACGAAGTAAGGTGTGTAGCCGAGTCCAAGGAACAGGTGCTCGAGTTCACTGCGCGGAATTCGCGCGAGAATCGTCGGATTGGCGATCTTGTAGCCGTTCAAATGCAGCACCGGCAGTACGGCCCCATCGCGGATGGGATTTAGGAATTTGTTGGAATGCCAGGAGGTGGCCAGCGGTCCCGTTTCTGCCTCGCCATCCCCGACTGCGCAGGCGACGATCAAGTCCGGATTGTCGAAGGCGGCC